>WASR01000125.1:0-10191 GCA_009712615.1 Methanobacterium sp.
ATGTTTTAACAATATCAAACGTCCTAACCACACCCACTACCTTCCCATCATCATCGAGTACTGGTATGCTCACAAGTTTGTGCTGTGCAGCAGCTAACACAGCCAACCTCGCAGGTTCATCCTGATGAAGATCTACAATCTCCTCAGTGGAGTGCATGATGTCCTTAACATACTTATGATTTTCTCTTAATCCCCTTGTAACATCAAGGGACGTTATCCAACCAATTAAAGTATTTTTACTGTCTAAAACTGGTGTTGTGAATTTTTTATGAGATTCCATCTTTATCGACGCATCCACAATAGTCATGTTAAGGTCCACACCTATAAAATTCTTGTCCATAATTTCTTTAACTTTCATTTAGTAACCTCTTCCAGATTTAATGCCGCAACAGGACATTTTTTAGAACAAACTTCACAAGTAATACATTTATTTTTAGAGTAAACAATTTTCCCATTTTCTATTTTAATTGCTTCCACTGGACAGTTTTCTTCACACATACCGCATGCTACACATATATCTTCATCTATAGCGAGTTTTTTTGTCTTGAAAACACTTCCCAATCTTCTTTCCAGTGACACTGCATCTTCACAACATACATTTACACATGCCCCACACCCGATACATAAATCCTTATCAACAACTGCAGGTCCTTCATCAAACAGTTTTATTGCTCCTGTTGGACAAAATTTAACACAGTTACCACATGAAGTGCATTTAACCGGATCAACATCTATTTTTTCCATTCTAAGGGTTCTGTGTGGGACTTTTTTAGTTTTTAACTTGTAGGTTACATCCTCTTCAAGATCTGATTTACTTTCAATGACCTTAATAGCGTTAACAGGACAAGTTTGTGAACAAATTTCGCATTTAACACAATTATCAAGGATTTTGGCAGGTTTTGTTAGTTTAGCTTCATCAATGGCATATACAGGGCATTCTTGAGCGCAGAGATTACAGCGCACACAATCCGGCGAAATTGTTATAAACTTCTGTTCAAGTGAACAGTTCTCAATTTCTGCCTTGAAATCTTCCACTCCATGCTCAAGATCGTTAGACTTGGCAACAACATCTCCAACCAAAGCATCTTTCCTTTTTTTAAATGTTATATCCATAATCACACCCTTATTTTAATTAAAGATTATAATAATATATAAATCAGTATTATATTTGATTCTCCATAATTAATTATTAACTGCTACCAATATTTAGATCTCCAAATTTAACGTTTATATTCAAATTTTAACCCGTTAACATGGGTTTCATATTATTTTTTGAGAATATCCTCGACCTTTGAAATATCTGGAAGACCGCGAGTGGCTCCATATTCTGTTACACAGTTAGAAGCAACGAAGTTTCCAACCAATCCAGATTTGAGAACATCGTCACCTTTGAGTTGGCTGTGTAAAAATCCAGCATTGAAGGCATCACCAGCACCTGTGGTGTCTACACATTTAACTTCGAATGCATTGATAAACTCTGATTTGGAATTTGAAGACACGTAAGCACCATCCGAACCGAGTTTTACAACGATGATAGCTATGGAATATTCATCATGTAATTCATCACAGCCTTTAACAACATCATCACCGGTATCTAAATTAGTTTTTAAGAGTTTAAGTTCCTCTAAATTTAATAGTAAAATATTTGTTCTACTTAAAAATGGATCCATAAATTCTAAACCCCTTTCAACGTAAAGTCTTCCAGGATCTAAACTAACTGAAACAGTGTTAGAAATATGTTTTAACACGGTTTTTTGGGTTTCAATGGAATCTAAATATTTCACACCCACATAGGAACTCAAATGGAGAATTTTTGTGGTGTTTAAAATTTCCATGTCCACATCATCCGACTTTATACGGTCATTCACACCTGGATCAACGTACAAAGCCCTTTGTCCTTCCTCATCTATGTATCCATTAACAGTTCCACTTCGATCATTATCAGCTATTTTTACCAGTTTGGTGTTTACATTCTCATTTTGAAGGTTGTTTAATAGTAGACTTCCCTCTGGATCTACTCCTACTTTACCCACAAATCCTGTTCTGTTACCCAATCTTGAAATTCCGATGATAGTGTTAGCTGCGGAACCTCCGCACGATTCTGTGTAGTCTTTTATGTAGGCTTCTTCATCTTCTCCGGCTATACTATTCACATGGTACAGTTTATCGAGATTTAATGCTCCAAAACCAACAACGTCCAATTTCATTTAAACAACTCTTCAAGGTTAATCTTATATTCTCCAAGTTTTCCATCGTAATTTCCAGCAGAAACCATAAAAACTCCATCAAAATCTATTAATGATTCAATTCCAACCTTCATTGCTTCTTTTAAACAGGTCTGGTTGAGTCCGTTGATGACAATTTCAGGTATATACTTAACTTCGTCTGGCACCATGGTTGATTCCTTCAGTTGGCCCTTGAGTGAAGGGCAGTATGGATGATTGGTGGTTGGTCCGATCCAGGGGTAGTTAGTTTCAGGCTTACTTGCAGCAGAACAAATATCAAACGGAGTGATAACACCTTCAACATCTTCAATTGCTTTTAATGCAGTTCTCCCAGCTTCTAGCACTGTTTTTTTGTCTGTACACATGTACCAGAAGTTTGCACCCATGATCCCATTCATGTAACCAATTTGCTTTTCGATCTTAAAATCTGGTATGGCTATTGGAACCACGATCATTTCCCTACCGTATATTGTTTCTTCCCATTCATAGCCATCACCGCAGTGTCCCACATTCTTCATTGTACCTATCCATCCATCTGCATCTTTAGATGCATCAAAAAGGCTTGTGAATGGTTTTACAAGTATGTCTTGTCTTATTCTGTAGGATAGTTCGACTCCGAACTTTTCTATATCTGAAGTATTGTACCAGAACTGAAGAATGGCACCTATACGATTATCAGGTGTTTGATCTTCACTTAACCATGACTCTATGCCTCCCTCAACCCTTCCAATCACTGTTCCAGGAGTTGATGTTGAGTCATATGCAGCTCTTTTAAGGGTTTCTTCATCGTCAGCTGTTACAATGACTCTTGAGCATATGCCCTTAAATGCTTCACAATAGGTGTTAACAACCTTAGATTCCACGTTTTCATGGGTTTTCATATTATCTCCATTAACTTTTTTTTTAAAATTAAACTTGTCTATTCTATCCGAGTCCACCAATGGATTTTCCCCTTAATTTTCTGCGTACGATGGTACTGGATTTAGTGAGCTGTTCTTGGTTGTCAGTATTCACGATTTCAACAGTAGGAAGTTCTGACTTGGTGAGAGTATTCTTAAGATCCACATTAACATAATCTGGTTGAAGTGCTTCACTTGGGTTTTCTGAGTAGTGTTCTACAAATTCCAGGACAGTTGATGTTCCATGGGTGTTAAAGATATCAGCCAGTATAGATGTGATGGTGGTATTTTCAGATAACACGGCAATTTTACTTTCTTTTATAGCATATTCATTACCATTAAAAGACACAGATATCCCATTATTTTCCTTTGCAAACCTCAGAGGCTGGACATCAGTTATGCTGTCCCCGATATAAAAAAGATCAGCAGGTTTGAAACCATTTTTTGAAATAATATCCAGTACAGCATCTTTTTTTCCTTCCCCACCAACAGGATGAACCATGTCCATAAGGCTTCCAGATATTAATTTTGGAATTTTGTTCCAGAAAATATCCTCCAACACATCAAAATCTGGATTATTTATTATACTAGATCTAAACAGTTTCAAAGTCTTCTTTTCTGTGTCTGGTATTTCAACACTGTCTATATCGAGTTGAGTTGAATAGGTGTTTTCAAATGGAAAACCAGTTACATTACAAAGGGCCTGAATATAATAATTGTAACTTGTGCTCACTATATACGAGGGCATTGTACTGTTGATGTAGTTCAGGGTTTCAGCTGCACCATTTATCAAATGCACATTTTCTGTTGAAAATTTAATTATATTTTCGTTGTTAGCTTCAAAGGCTTTTAAAAAAGGAACTATGAGTTTCAGTGTTCCTCCAGCATTGTAACCAGGCCTCTTTAAAACATCAGCCAAAACATCATCATATTTACTGATTATTTCAAAAAATTTTTCACCATCATCTATAAAATGACCTGCAAGTTCAAATGCATTATCATTAATTGATATGGGGCCTTCACAATCGGAGACAAAAAATTTTCTCCCCATGTTTCTTTCCTCCATTTTAAAAAAATAAATTTTTAGTTATTATCTTCACTGAGCTCTGTGTCAGTTTCAGTTTTTAGTTTTATGGCATTAACCGGACAGATGATGTCACATTCACCACATAATATACATTTTTCAGTGTCTACTAAAACTTCGTCCTTTTCCAGTCTAAGTGCATTGGTAGGGCATTTTCTCACACAGATACCACATGCCATGCATGCCTCCACATCTGTGACAATTTTCCCTTCCCTTTGTCCAGATAATGCATCCCTTTTGAAGAAGATTTTCCCATCTTCAACCTTGAAATATTCTTCTGCAAGTTCTATGGCATCAAACTGGCATGTTTCTATACATTTACCACAGTGCACGCATCTATCATCAATGTGTACAGGTGATGGCATTTCAAGTTCTATGCATTTAACCGGGCATTCTGACATACAGGCACCGCAGCCTATACAGTTATCTTCAATGACTTTAATACTTCTTTTAGGATTGGTGACCCCTATAATTTCATTAATATCCTCTATTTCAAGTTCGTTATTGGTCATTGCCTTAATTTCTTCGGTAATGATGGGGGTAACATCTTCCTTAAATGATTTTTCAGTGTGATTGGAAGAAATTTTTCTTGCAACTCCATTCAATATGCTGGAAATTCTTATTGCATCCTTGGATAGTTTACCTGCTTCGTTTTCGAGAAGTTCGGACACTATTTCCATGGTTTTGATCTTGCTGAAATTTTTGTATGCCCTTTTTCTTGAGGAATACTTGATTGCTGCACTTGGACACACATTCATACACTCCTCACATCTGGCACAGTAGGATGGATTAATAAATGGTAATTTACTAACTTTTCCAATATTGATTGCTCCTCTAGATGGACAAACCTTTGTGCATGTCATACAACCTATACAGTTCTTTTGATTCACAACTATTGCCTTTCCACCTACAACGGATCTTGGAAGTATTTCACCGTACTTGATGGCTTCTGTTGGACACACCCTTGCACAGTATCCACAGCGTACACATGTATCTTCATTAATTTCACTGTGAGCTTCTTCATTACCTGAACTTATAAGCTGTATTGAACCAGTTTTACAGGCCTTTACACATGCACCGCACTGTCTGCAAAGTTTAGTATTTATATTCGGCACATTTTCTCTTATAGGTTCTGAAAGAGTTGTTTCCATGTTTATTGCATTGTATGGACATGCCTCTCTGCATAGTACGCATCCAACACACTTATCATCTATCTCTATTTTACCATCTTCAGTCTTCCAGATGGCATCTACAGGACATGACATTAAGCATGGTTTGTCTTCACAGGTCTCACATTTGTTACTATCAATATTGTAATCAATTTCAACATCTCTTATTGGCTTACAATATTTTTTAGAGTTATTTGTAGTAGTTGTAATAATCTCAACTCCTCACAGGCAAATCTGATGTTTTAACTGTCACATGGATAATTTTCTCTGCTTCATCTCGTTTATAAAGGAACCTGGAGATATAATATCCTATCGCACCAAATGGACAAGTTTGATAACAGATACTGCATCTTAAACACTTATCAGGATTTCTAACAACACCTTCTTCGCTGGTGTACTTAATTGCACCTGATGGGCATTCCTTAACACAGAGTCTGCAGTTGGTACATTTATCCTTATCCCATGTGATGACCCTTAATTTAAGCCTATCAGTTATATTTTCTATTATGTCATCAATGAGTTCATCATCATCCAATATTTTTTTGGCATCTTCAATGAGTTCAACTGCCGAAATATCGAAGCTGTAAACATCGGAACCCACAATATCTTTTATTTTATCCTGTTCTGCTTCAATTTTAGCTTCCAATGAATTCACTACTAAATTTATAATTTCTTTTTGTTCTTCAACATTAGAAATGTGAATTCCTTTAATTGCACCCTTAACAGGGCATGTTTTAAGACATTCACCGCATGATATGCATTTAGATTGATCGATAACTATTTTGTTATCTTCTTCAACTATGGCATCTCCAACCTTACAGGTTTTCATACATTTTTTGCATCTAATGCACAGGTAGTCGTCTATTACAAACTTCTTATCCACTGGTAGAATAGTGAAATCTTCCCTGATTAAATGATTCTCACCACAAGTTAGGGTTTTGGGATCTGTTGGACATACCTCAGCACAAAATCCACATCTAATACATCCCCTGTTGTTGATCACAGGATATGTAAAACCATCTTCATGCGCATTATCTTCATCCCTAACCAGTTTAATTGCCATGGGTGCTGGACAGGCCGCAGTACAGGCACCACAAGCTATGCAGTACTCTTTATGTACCTCTGGAAAGTTTCTAAACCTATCTGGTGCATCCATTATTTCTTTGTCACTCTTGGCAGCTGCAAAGTTTTCAGCCCAAGACTTCCTTGCAAATTCATATAGATACCATATAACCGAAGACATTTTACATCATCCTTTTAATTTGGAATTTATGTTGTGAACACCATGGAAATCACGAACACGTCCGGATTCATCCAGAATAGTAACTCTTTCTGCACATGCGATACAGGGGTCACTAGTTGCATAGGTAGCAACAGCATCTGCAACTGTTGCAACATCGTTTAACATGTACTTGGCACAGGCATCGATGTTCATTATACTAGGTGTTCTTATGGAAATATTTTTTATGAGGTTCCCGTTGGTTTCAATTGAGTATGTAACCTCACCACGTGGAGCTTCATTTCTCCATTCTGCTACTCCTGCAGGTATATCAATCTTTTTACGAACATCACCTTCAGGGATGTTGTTAATAACTTGTTTAATAAGACTTATAGATTCCCATACTTCATCAAATCTGTTCATTGTCCGGGCAAAGTTATCTCCTTCCTTTCTCCAAACAACGTTCCAGTCGAAGTTGTCTTTATAGGTGTGGTGTTGTTCTCTCACATCATGTTCAAGGCCAGAGGCACGTCCTATTGGTCCAACAGCCCTAGCCATGATGGCTTCTTCTTTTGTCATAACTCCCACATCCTTGGATCTGAGTCCTCCAACTAGGGGTCCGTCTTCGTAGATCTCGACATACCTTCCATATTCAGATTCGAGTTTGTTCATTATCTGCATGATCTGGTCCATATGGGTTTGTTTGATGTCCATCTTAACACCACCAACCACGTTCCATCCCATGTTTACCCTGTTTCCAGTTAACAGTTCAATTGCATCCATAACAGGTTCTCTAAGAGCTAACATGTACATGAACAATGTTTCATGTTCCATTGCTTTGAAATATGTGGAATTAGCAAGTAAATGACTTTGAATCCTGTCCAATTCGTTGGTCAAAACCCTGAGGTACTGTGCCCTTAATGGAGCATATTCTCCTGCAATTCTTTCGAAGGTTTCTGCGAATGTTTGAGTGTGGATGTAGGAGCAAATACCACAAACCCTTTCAGAAAGAAAAATACCCTTCTGCCAGGTTTTACCCTGCATAATTCGTTCAATACCCCTATGAATGTAACCATAATCAATTTCAGCACTCAAAACTTTTTCTCCACGAGTTTTAAGTTTTAAACGTAATGGCTCCTTTAGACCGGGGTGTACTGGTCCTATTGGAAGTATCATAATTTTTGCCTCCCTCTAGCTGCTATTGCGTCTGGCCCTACAGCTAAAATTGCCGCTAATATTTCTGATGGACGTGGAGGACATCCAGAAACTTCAGCATCCACTGGTATCCAGTCAGATACCGGGGCATGCACACTTGATCCTTCCTGATTAAATACATCTCCTGTGAGTGGACAGTTACCTATTGCAACTACCACTTTAGGCTCCGGTGTCTTGGCATATATTTTCTGAAGCTTGTCCTTCCACTGTTCTGCCATGGCTCCTGTAATTAGAAGCACATCTGCTTCCCTTGGATTGTTGTGAACGTATATACCATACTGTTCAAGGTCGTACCTTGGGGATAAAAGTGCAACAACTTCTATATCACAACCGTTGCAACCCCCTGTATTTACGAGACAAACATGTATGGAGCTCTTTCGAATTATGTCTTTAAGACCATCTAACATTTAGTTTACCTCTATTATTTGAGGAGATATTCGAGCAGATCTGCTCTACCATCCTCTATAGCTTCTTTGTAATTTTTATTATTTTCAAGCACATTGTATGCTATTTTATCTCGAATAGTTTTTGCTTCCTCTTTTGTGAGGATGTTCATGATATCGCATAACCAGCATAGTCTGAGATCAGCGTGAATTCTTTCTTTAAGACATCTTAACTTTGAAGATTCATAACGGGGATTAATTGCCTGTAAACTGGACATATCCAATCTTTTCATCAGAATTTCTTCGAGTTCTTCCGGTGAAATTTCCAGTTCCTTTGAAAATGGAACAATCACATCTTCATGCCATTTATAACTGGCCAAGATCCTTTTTTTCATGGTTGTGTAAAGTTCTTCATTTTCTGCTTCTGTATTAGGTTTGTAAGAATTCATATTAGCACCGTTCCCACCCATATTAAAGCTGATATAGCAAATCCAATCACTGTTTCGTATCTACCGTATCCAGGTCTCATTCCCAGAACCATAGCTATTAAAAAGATTCCCACAGTGATGGTTATAACTGGTGAAACCAAAGCTGAAATTAGTTCACTATTTATTGCAAGTACCCAACCAATAATTGCCAGTATGAGTGCTACTACGTCTATATTTTTCGTTACAAAGGGTGCTGTATATTTTTTATAACTCAGCACAAGTCCCGCTGTAGATCCTACGACGAATGAAATTATGTATATTAAGTAGCTTATGTTGTTCATTTAATGCACCAGTTATTTTTTATACGGGTCTGTAAAGGTATATGAATGATACTATGAATCCCATCAATACCAAGATCATGGCGATGTTTTCAAGGTTTTCTGAGAGATGAATGTACCTTTTTTTGTACTGAAGTCCTGCCATGATCATCAAGATAAATACTGCCACAGTCAATGGCAGAACAATGATCCATTGTTGGAATGCTGCAAGTCCACTGGCAATAACAGCTCCTGAAGCAGCTAATGCCATTAAGAACAGCACATCTTTTTCTTGTTCATCCATTTTTTATCCTCTATTTTTTGTGAATAATAATTTTTTGAATTTATTTATCTTTTTTTTAAGATTGAATTTCAGATCATGAGCAGGGCAAAGGAACCTACTATACCAACGAATGCAAAGGTCACCTGCATCATGATGGAATGGTTTGGATTGAGTAAAGGTGTTGTTGCATTTATAAACGCAATAATTGAAGACATTACAACCATTCCAATCAGATATACTGGTATGCTTATAGGTCCCAGGAATACTGTGAGGAATACCCAAAGCAGCATGTACCATGCTATAGATTCAGACATCATCAGGTAACCTCTTAATAAGCCGAAGTGTTCTGTTTCATAGCCTGAAACTATATCTTTACCTTTGGTTATTGCGAATGGTGAATAAGGTGCTTTGGACAAGATCAGTATGAAGAACATCAGTGCTGCAAGTGGTATTGCGTAGAGTAGAGGTCCATGAACAGCCTGGTAATTAATCAAGCTTGTGATGTTCATTGTACCTGTTTTAAAGTAAATAATTACTAAAACAGCAAATAAAGGAACTTCAGCCGCAGCTGAATATACTGCCCTTACACAGCTTAGTTTACCATAGGGGGATCCTGATGAAGATCCTGCATTGTGTTCAACAATTTTATGAACTGCATAGATACCGAATATTAATAGGAGTGAACCTCCTGTTACTGGACCAACTATGACTGCTGCAACCCATATCATACTTAACATGGCTGTTATTGCTATGTAAAATGGCATGGCTGCAGTGTAGGGGAATGCAGATTCCTTGATGAAGAATTTTAGTGTATGCAGTAAATGTTGGATTATAGGTGGTCCAGGTCTTCCCTGGATTCTGGCCATTATCTTTCGCTGGAGTCCAAATAGCAAACTACCTATTAAAAATGCTATGATAACATTTAACAAGATATTTGTCATCAAATTCATTCGATCACCAGCCCAACAT
>WASR01000125.1:10201-16050 GCA_009712615.1 Methanobacterium sp.
ACCTAAAATTTTAAGCTTCAAATATTGTTTTCAGTATCCTATGAAAGGCTCCCTTCTTTTCTCTTCTTCCTCATCTTTACTGCCCTTGGCCATTGTAACTATTCCAAGTGACAGGATGAACAAAGGTATTGATACCAGGGAAATTGCATAAACAATCCAGCTAGCTGGATTAAATATTAATGCATATACAATGCTAGCAAATGATGCTATTAGAAGTATCCAGCCGATTGTTTTGAGTTTGTCCATTAATTTCACCTTAAAATGGTTTGTTTATGATTAATAATATCTCTATGAGTCTTACAAGTATTAAAAGTGAACTGAGATGTATTATAAGTAGAAACGGGGAACCTGGGGTCCTGAACATTTCAGCTTTAGTTGCAAAGAACGGAGCCACACCTGTCTCTCCTGCAACTCCTATGAACAGGAGTATTGAACCTAGTATCATCATTGGTGTGGTGTAGGCTAAAGTGTTGATTGCAAGCAAACTGATTGTACCTGTTGCTGCTAATATTAAAGCTGCCCCTCCAAAAAGAGGTAATGAAGCCATCATTGCTATTAAACCGTACTGATAGGCTGCATCTAACACATCAACTTGTCTTACTGCACCCACAATTCCAATGTTAACGATTCCAGTTAAACATACGAACAGTGTGAAATCAAAAAGGTCTCCCGTGATCATTGCTCCAGCAGTTGCAAGTCCACATATAATGGCCAAGAATCTTCTGATCTTGAACTCTTTTTTTGCTACTGTAACAGCTCGATCACCAAGTTTACCAAATTCAGCTTCAACTTGTGTTTCAGTTTTACTTATGGCTATTATTGCAGTGAACGCCAGTGCAGTTGCGAACATGAAGAGGTTGAATTGAGTGAAATAGAACACTATGTCTCCAAGAGGTATGATTCCAATTATTTGTGAGCCTAATATTGTGATATCCATTTAAATCTACTCCTTTTTAAATTCCTCTCTGTTCATAACTCCTATTAGGCCGGCTTTAAATGCTACTTTTATGAATACTCCGAAGGCAGCAAGCATTAATCCAAGTAACCAGTACTGTGGGAACACGAAAAGCACGAGAAAACCAACGAGCCATAGGCACCATGCCATACCCGATACTCCGGCAAGTCCTTCCCATACTCCTGACGGTACGCCCCTTACTTTGATGGACATTACATAGAAGAGTATTCCTGCTCCTGCTATGGCTCCTCCAGTAAATCCTGAAAGGAACGCTCCATATGCGATCAGTATAATTGCCAGGAACACAGGGGCTGTTTGCAATATTTCTAGGTTGAAGTGAAGTGGTGTTGGTATCAGTTCAACAGTTTTACCACTTTTACGCATTTCTCTGCTCATGAGTATTTCAGAAATGGCCAATATTTCTGCAAGTTCAACTACCAGTCCTGGAAGTATTAAAGACTCTGCAAGGTCTGTACCTACTGCAGCCACGAATATTAACATTCCAATTCCCACTATGTCAGTGAGTATCAATACATGCAGATCATTTTTCTCTACTGATATTCCAAAGAGACCTATGAGTCCTACTAATATTCCAACTATTATTGCAGGGGCGTACAAGCCCACTACTATTGGAGAAACAACATCTGGTACAAGTATCAATCGTCATCCCTCCTCATTGTGAAATTCAGAGCTATCCATGATGCTATAACAAAGGCCATCATGAGAATGCTAGATTCTAGGACTGTGTCGAAACCCCTTGTGTAATATAATATTTCATCTATGAGTCCTCCTGGTGAGGAGTATATGGATGTACCATAGTATAGGGTAGTGTTCTTAACACTTATTGCTATTGGAGAAAGATATGCTGTAATTTCACCTATTGCAGGTGCGTACTGTGGGTACTGTGCCTTTACAATTCCCCTTTCCACAAATGGTGTTCCACCTCTGTCATAGGGTGCAAGAGGATCTTGGGCATTTATCTGCTCCTGGGGAGCTGGTCTTGGATACAACTGTTGATTATCAAGGGCTAAAGGTATGAATAAACCTGCTATTAAAACAATACCAAGTATCAGTGCAAATAATCTTGGAATCCTATCAGGATTTGCGAGAGAATTCCAAAGTCTTCCTATGCTCTTCAAAGTTCAGCCCCCATTTCTTCAAGTCTTACTACTGCCCTTAAAAGGATTAGAGTAACGATTGCAGTGGCTGCAATAAATGTTACCAGGGCAATTGTGTGGTTGTAAGTTAAAAATATCATTGAAATACCAACAGCTGGAATTTCAGTGTTAATTGTTCTCACAACAGGATCTTTAACACCTGGACCTATGACGGTTGCTATGCTCCCTACAATAACGAGTATGCAGCCTGTGTAGAACCATACATAAACATCAAACAATGAATTTTTCCCCCTGGGATTTGATTTTTTTCTCTCGAATCTCATTGATCTTGGTTATGGCTATGAGCAATATGATAGTTGATATGGGATCGAATATTGCTCCTGCCATTGCAACGTCCAGGTATTTCGCAGCAACTATCATTCCAATCAACCCAGCTTCGAGCAAGGCCAGCATTATGACCTTATCGATAGGTTTTTTTAACATTATAATACCAGCAGCCCCTATCAATGCAAGTCCTGCTGATACTGTTGATAAATTTATGAGGTCCCAAAACGGATACATTTTATTTCACCATTATAAATCCATGTTCATAATAATCATTATTTTTAGTCTTCGAGAACTATCTCCCGTTTATTTCTTCCTATGGAGTATGCTATGGCGTTTGCACTTAAAGTGGAACAAACAAAGAATGTTATTGCTATTATTGCTCCGAAAGGTGTTTGTATATAAAGTGCTATCATTCCAGATAGTGCAAAACCTATAACGTTCAGGTAAAGTAATCTAGCAGCCCTATCTTCTGCAATTAATGTTCTTAAGGCCATTAATAGTACTATGATACCTAATATTTCGATTAGCATTATATTATAACCTCTGAATTCTTTATAGGATTATTTGATCGCATTTTTTTTACATCCTATGTAAGTTCGGTGTACCTTCCCATTTTCTTTGCAATTTTACCCAATAATTTGGATGCAAGTGGATGGTGAAGTCCCTGAATCGTGACAATGGCTAGAACCATACCAACTACAAAATATTCTGGTCCTATTCCTATGAATGATGCGAGATATATTATGACAGTTATTGTGAGAGCTCCGGTTGTTCCAGCGTATCCTGGATCTGCACACAGTCTGTTACCGAAGTAAACAAGTGCAGCTGCAATTAAACCACCTTCTGGTGTGCCTATGGTGTAGCATGCTGCAGATGCTAGAAGTGTTCCTGCTGAGGCATCTGGAGAACATACTATATTTCCCTGGAAAAATCCACCTGCAAGATCTCCGCCCCGTTTCTTCACGGCCCTTCCTATTACATCTGCACCCTTAACACCGGGTGCTTCTGGAAGTCCCATCCAAGTATCAATTATAACGAAGTTCAACCAGGAGAGTCCGGCTGCTATAGCAATGGCAAGAATTTCATTCATTATGACTCCTCCATAACTGGTTCAGGTAGTATCCTTTCTAAGAGGTATTTGGAGAATAGCGCAGTTATTATTCCTATTATGGCTGCCACTAATAGTCCATCTATGCCAAGTTTGAAAACTATTGCACTAAAACCTAGTGCAAGTACTGCTGTAGGAAATACTATGCTGATAGTCCAGGATTGTCTCATTGGCCTTTCAGGAAGAACTGGTATTCTTAAAAGTAATCCTACGACAATGGATGATATCACTGCGACTGCATAACTTGAGATCAGGATCACATTAGCATGAATAATCATGATAAAACATCAACCTTTGGGTATTTAAATTTTTGGTTTTAAACATTGTTCAAATCGTTCGAATAAAACTTATAAACCTATATTGTCGGCGCATTTACAATTCAAAATAATATACGGCGATATTGTTATTTCAATAATAAAAATAGCAATAGATAGGTGTTGGATTTTTTTTATCGTCTCCGTAATAAATATTCATTAATATGTCACATAGGGTTGTTCAATGAATCAATAGGTTATGTTTGTGTTCTTACATTATTAAGTTAACTATAATAAACCCTTGAATCACCATCATCAAACACTGTACTTTTTGGATTAACAATAACACTCATATTGAGATAAACTCTGTTTCTATCATTCATACCAGTGTAACCAGTCAGATAGTAATTATTGATGTCGAGTTTTCGCTGGTATATATATGAATTATCAGGATCGTAACTTGTAAAGTCAGTTACACCATTATCTAAAGCTGTTCCATCCAATGAGAAAATGTATCTGTTAAATATGAACCTTCCATAAACATCGGCATAAATGCTGTTAGAAACTTTATTTTCTGAAAGCCACTGGGCTGAACTAGCTTCTGCAGTGTTAAACAGTGGATAATAATCAGATGCCAAATTACCATTACTCAACGACATTGGAATAGATGTGTTGGAAACCACACTCACTAGACCCGAGTTAAAAATAAAGAAAATAGCTAGGAAAACCGTGAAAACCTTCGTTGGAGTAGAACCTCTGAATTTATGTTGAGTGAAGAAATTGGTAAATGATTCAAACACCTTGATACCTCCATACACACTAAACAAAGCCAGAACCAAGAAAGTGATTTCATATATCCTTGTCATGTTAAAAGCAGCCCTGAATGATGGTAATAAAAAACCTGCAATAAGCATGATAAATGCCATAACAGCAAATGCAATGTACTTGAATTGAAATTGTTTTATTTTCATTTCGATTAAGAAAAAGAAAATACCCATTATGGTAAAGAACACCACAACAAAATTCATATACCTCAAAACACTAACTATCCAAGTTTTAAATGGCCCTATTGTAAGAGTCAAAATGATAAAAACTGCAATACTCACACACGCCACTATACGATAATCCAACCAATCAGCAAATTTAGTTATTTTATCCTCATAGGATTCCAACTGTCTCTCAAGTTTAACAAACAAATACAACACAGCAACCAAAGCCAAACCCCCGAGGCAAAGGAGAGCTAATACTGCAAAACTCAGTATTTCACCAGAACCAACATAATGCCCAATTATCTGTGTAATATTCAAAAATATGACGCCAAGAACATCTGTGATGGACTTAAGAGCAAAACCCTGTGCATAAGTGCCGTACCAGAGATAAGCCACACAAATTGTGAAAACAGTTAAAAAAATCAACAATGCAAGATTGTTAGAACTGTTAAAACCAAGGGTTTTTCTAGACAAGCCCGACTTTGAAATATTGTAAACCAACATGAGGAAAGTAACACCCAAAATACTGATAAGGAAGAAATATGTCAGAGAATAGTGGGAAACAACCAAACAAACACTGAAAATAGTAAAAAGCGCCACAATTGATGGTATATATTTTCTCTCGAGTATCAGCATCAATAAAAGAACCATGAAAAATTCAGCAGTCATCTCCCTTGAAATGGTAACAAGTTCGATGAAAAATGTGTTGAAAGACATAAAGAGAAACACAGCTAGAAAAGCAAGCTTAGAACTATCGACTTGTGACCTGAAAATTTTATAGAGTCCCAGAGGCATGAGTGAAAATATAAATGGATATACAAGTTTAAAAACATGGTCCAGATCGATGTGGGTGAATAAAGAGTAAACAGGAGCCACCATCACAATACTCAACAAGGCATTGTAGGCATCTGGAAGTGAGAAATTCCATAAGGAATAGTTTAAAACCAGGTTGGCCAAATAAAATTCGTTCTGCACATCCCAACCCCAGACCATGGAAGAAATAAGAGAACTCGAGTACAGAAGTGAGATTGAGACAACCCAAACAGCAAACATATAGAACTTTTCAGGAACACAATCATAAAACACTAAAAACAAAAC
>WASR01000293.1:0-11113 GCA_009712615.1 Methanobacterium sp.
CTGTTTAGCTGCCTTTTTATATTGCTTTTTGGTTGAGTATTCAACAGAATTTGGTGTTTTTTATAACTTTGTTAAAGAACAATTGCTTTTGGATTTAATACGATTTATACACCCTATTACAATCTATTGCATCGAAATAAACAACATTTATTAGCGTCAAAAACCAAAATAAGTAGTGTAATTAGAAGTTTCTTTCACCCATGAATTTTCACAAAAAATAACAAAAAAATGGGTTGAGGAGCTGGGAAAAATTTTCTAAAAAAGAAGGTTTAAATCCATGAAGTTAACGGAAAAAAAGAAAAATTCTTTGGCAATCATCGGAAGTCGAGGTATACCTAATAATTATGGAGGATTTGAATGTTTTACAGAAAACATAAGCCAAAAACTTACAGAAAAAGATTATGACGTTTATGTGAGCTGTGAACATCCTGATGAAGATAATCCTCCCGAAAAATTCCATGATGTCAACTTATTTTATTTCCCAATCAGACATCCTAGATCAAATGTTCTAGGAATGTTATATGAAATACTGTACGATGCATATTCCTTAATCTACGCAAGTTTAAAGGCAGATCAAATTTATATGCTGGGCTACAGCGCATCATTATTCTTCTTTATACCAAAATTATTCGGAAAAAAGCTATATCTAAATCCTGATGGTTTTGAATGGAAAAGGAACAAGTTCAGTGGAATGATAAAGTTCATGCTTAAAATTCAGGAGAGAATGGGCGTTTTCTGGGCAGACAAAATAGTTGCAGATTCAATGGGAATCAAAAGATACTACGACAACAAATATGGAAAAAGCTCCAAGTTCATTGCCTACGGTGTAAATGAAATTCCCAAGATCAACTGGAACAAAGATTACTTACCAGAAACCTTGATGGATAACCAAGACATTGAATCAAATTATTGGTTGTTAGTAGCAAGACTCGAGCCAGAAAATAATATTCACACAATAGTGGAAGGTTATATTAAAAGTGAAACCAAAAAACCACTGGTGATTGTAGGAAACTTCCTGAATGAGGGTTACGAAAAAACCATCCTGGACATGATGGATGGAATGGATGAATCTAAACAGGTAATATTCACGGGTGGAATCTACAATCAAAAAACCCTTAACATGCTAAGGCAGAACTGCTTCGGTTATCTCCATGGACACTCAGTTGGTGGCACAAACCCATCGCTCATAGAAGCGATGGCCATGAAAAATGTGTTGTTGACACACAAAAATCAATTCAACGAAGAAGTCTGTCAAGATACTGCACTTCACTTCCAAGATTCAAACGAACTCAAGACAAAAATGGACGACCTAGATAAATACCCGGAAAAATATGAAATAATGAAAACATTGGCATTATTCCGTGTTAATCAGGAATACTCGTGGGAAAAAATAGTTTCTGAGTACGATGATCTGTTTGCAACAGAGCACAACAAACAGAAAAAACAGTACACTCCAACAAAAATTCCAATTTCACGCGGATACAATTCAGATCACAATTCAAAATGAACAGGAACATCAGATTATATAATTAAATTTTGGACCAGTACTTACTGGCTCCAAAATTGTTTATTATTTCTTTTTTAAAAGTAATCATAATGCAGCGATCATAAAACCAATTTCAATAAGGTAGGTGTTGATAAATTACAGTTAAACTAAATCGGATGGCAAAAAATGATTATTTAGGGATATTTCTCCTGATATTCATTGCTGTTCTCATTTTAACCATGGGAAGCTCTTCTGCGGCTGTAAATGGAAACACATCCAAATTAGTAGCTGCACATAACGGTACAAGTTCAGAGCAACCATCTCAATCTCAAAATGCACTGCCTTATTCAAATTTTAAGATTGAAAATCAATTTAGAAGCGCAGGAAGCAGTGGATATCCCAATCCTGGAAAGATCGTCACCAGTGCCAACTACAGTAAATGGGTCTGGACCAACATAATCATCACCAACAACGGACCAGACGATTCAAACATAACAATTAAGGATCAGGGAACGGGGTTTGTGTTTTACAATCCTAAGATGGGATGGAAAGGTTGGGTTAGACTAAACAATGGTACAGGATGGAAGAAAGACAACCTATTTGATGTTAAAACTGGAACAGGAACCTACTTCGTATCCAGTGGATCCAGTTACCAGATAGCTATACTGGGCTATGTTAACAGTACCGGAACCATGAGAAACGATGTAACTGAAATTTATCAGGATACAATGGGCCCTGAAATATATCCATCAGCATCGAAAATCCTGGATGTTCCAGATTCCGCCATAATAAGATTGAACGGAGAATTTAGAAGCACTTTAAATGGTTCTCCAATAAAAACAGCCAAATACAAGAATTGGGTTTATAGTGTGACCAGTGCAACAAATCAGGGGCCAAACAGTACAAATGCATTGTTTAGAATCAACACCTACGGTCTTACCACCAACGGGACCTATGCAGTAAGCAGAGACAATGGTAACACATGGGAGTACAATGATGCTTCCTTTGATTTAACAACAGGCCTTTGGAACACCACAATATCATCTAATGGAAGATGGTTACTCGCAGTTTATTCAAAAATCACCAAATCAGATCCACCAAGCAGTACTGTGTACCTTTTATCTCAAGATACTTACAATCCCTATGGTTCAGACAATGTCCGGCCAAAATGTTTGATAGTTTTTGATGATGGGAACGAAGCACAGTACAGCACAGCATTTAAATATATGCAGAGCCTGGGAATTACAGGAACGGTCTATGTAAACGGATACAACATAGGCACAGATGGTGTTTTAACCATTGATGAACTGAAGGAAATGACCCAAGCAGGGTGGATCATAGGTAGTCATGGATACGACCATGAAGATCTGACACAGCTATCGGATGCTGAAATAAGATCCGAAATTTCCAAAGAAATCGATTTTTTAACAGGTATTGGCCTATCAGATGGTGCATTAAATCTGGCTTATCCTGGAGGATACTACAACAACGATGTGCTGGACATAATGCAAAGCTTAGGAGTTTTAACAGGAAGATCTACCAATGGACAGTTAATATATGCGTTGAATGGGGTGGATCTCTACAGACTCCCATCATACACAATTTTAAACACGACATCAGTGTCCACAATTAAGGGATACGTGGATGATGCTGTTCAATCAGGATCGACAGTTATTCTTCTCTTTCACAACATAGCTCCTGAAAGTTCGGACAATTACGTTTACACAGATGCAAATTTTAAAGCAGTTATGGACTACATTTACAGCACAGGAATAGATTGCATGAACATTAATCAGCTTTACTCCCAGGCAACTGATTTGCCGATAAATATTCCTCCCTTAGATCTTGATTCCAATACCATACTGCCCGGGGTTGATGGCACTGGACTTTTAAATTCAACATCCATTCTCAGCGTACCGACTCCAACAGCTGATATTGAAATCAGAATTAATGCTTCTACTAACTCTCCAGGATACGGAGATAGGGTCACCTATACCATAACAGTTGTAAACAACGGGCCCGATACTGCAGAAAACATCACGGTGGGTGACTGGTTAGATGGAGATTACTTTAAATACATATCTGATGATGGAAATGGAGCATTCGATCCTAACACTGTGATTTGGACGGTTGGTGACCTTGAAAATGGAGGATCCAAAATATTGAACATCGTTGTTGAGGTGGTGGCATCCAATACATACATAAAAAATACAGCGACCTACAACTCGGGAGCAACCGATGATTCTAATATCGATAATAACCATCAAGAAATTGATCTGTGGGTGCCTCCCAGAACTTATATCTACATAAATTCTGCAAAGGGTTATGTAGGTGACTCAATTAAATTAACCATCACATTAAAAGACGAAAATAACAATCCTATAGCAAATAAATCTGTGCACCTTACCATAAATGGGGCAAATTATGATGCAACAACAGACAGTGAAGGTACAGCTACAATAATTTGTGTTGCAGATCAATCGGGAGTTTATAATATGGCAGTAAATTTCTATAAAACTCCAAATTTATCATCAAGTTCAAATAACAACCTTCTAACTGTCTTGAAAATACCAACCAATGTAACAGTTAGTAACCAAACAGGATATAAAGGTGATAAACAAGTTTTAACTGCCCAATTATTAGATACTCATTCGAACAAGTATTTGGCAAACAAAACACTGACCTTTATGATAAATGGTAATGTAGTTGGAACCATGACAACAGACATGAACGGAAATGCTCAGATTCCATACACCTTCATGCAAAACCCAGGATCATACACGTTAACCGCATTATTCAATTCGGATAACAATTATTTAACATCCTACTCGAATACCATAATAAAAATATTGAAGACACCTACATCAATCAAACTCAATTCAACTGTTGGCTTCCTTCAAGATACAGTACCGATCATAGCAACTCTCTGGGACTCAAATAAAAACGTTACAATTTCAAATAAAACAGTCAAATTTTACGTTTCCAACAGTTACATTGGATCTGCAGTAACAAATAAATCAGGTGTGGCGACATTATACTACAAAATCAATACAACTACGTCTGGCAACTACACAATATCAGCAATCCTATTTGAAGACGGTAATTATACTGGAAGCCGAAACAATACAAATTTAACTGCCAAAAGGATATTGACTACAATATCATACAAAACTACAGTAAATTCTCCGGTAGCTTCAAATATAAAATCAGGTTCCAATGGTTTCACAGTAAGAACTGGAAGTACCCTAAGATTTCAGGCACTGCTGAAGGATTCACATAGTAACAAAATCTTGGCTGGAAAGGATGTTAAATTCTATGTAAATGATAAACTGATGGGAATTGCCAAAACCAACAGCTCAGGAATTGCAATGTTCAGTTACAACGCCAAAGAAGTGAATAGTATCCAAACATTTAAAGTGTACTTCGCATCGGATAAAATTTACGTGGGAAGTAGCAGCGCAAAACAAATCAAAATTATCAAATAAAAAAATCTGTGAAATCCTAAGAACTTCATTTCCCCTTTATTTTTCTGATCAATGAAAAATGCAAATTCCTACCCATGTTTCTGATTCCACTTTTTTGCATCAACTTCCCTACCAATCAAATACACCAGTCCGGCAATACACAGTGCCAGAAGTGTTATGAGATAATCTGAACTGTTTGTAATCTGAAGCTGCCACTGCCACCAGCTGAATGGGAATAGAAGGTAAATTCCTCCTGAGACATGTTCCAATATGATGTCTAAGCTGTAGTGTGTGAATATTCCAAGTCCGAAAAATAGGAATGCTTTCTTTTTTTCTGGAAACAGCATGGACAGCATGGCCGCAAATATAACAGAACCCGTTGGTATGTGTATGATGCTTAAATATTCAGAAAGATCCAATCCAAAGAACTTGAAAACCAGTATTAACTTGGAAAAATCAGGAATTAAAGCTCCAGTAATTACCAGCATGGTGTTTGCAGCATTAAACTCATCATATTTAAAGCTAAGAAGCCTGCAAATTATCCAAGCAACGGCAATGTGTGTAACCCAGTCCGGCATCTATCTCTTTCTCCTGAATTCCAGTTTTTTTAAGTTAAATTCCCAGTAATGGAAAAAGAAAAATAGGAAAATCAATGCAACCAGTGCACTCCTAAGCAACATGAAACTGTAATCAAATGATGATATAACAAGTATTTTAGTGGCATTGACCTGATAGTATGGCTGTAAAATACCTAAAACTTCCACCTGATCTCCCTTTGAAACATGTTCGCCTGAAACAATGGTGTAATTCACATCCATACCATGATATTCGTCTTTTAGATTGAAACCTCCGTCATGGACATCTGTAACTACTCCTGAAACAGCCACTGTTTCTCCCAGGGGATAATTTTTGACAATTATGGATGTGTTAGGATTTTCAAGATGGTTTTGATAGTCAGATGCAAAGTAAACACTGAGAATTATCAGGACAATTAAAAGCCCAAAAAATATGAATCTTATATCCTTAACCAGTTTCATCACAACTCATCCACTATATTTAACGGTTTTTACAAAAATAGGAAAAATAACATGTTGGAAGATTTTTTCATCCATTTTTAATCCTGATTATATGGTTTACAAGAGTTTTAAGGGTTTATAATTAATTAGTAAGCATTTTTAAAGAAACTTCTAAATGTCAGGAAAAATATCTTGACATCCAAAAACAGGTTCCAGTTTTCAACGTAGTAAATATCATACTCGATCCTTTTATTGATGGATGTGTCTCCCCTGTAACCATTTATCTGGGCGTACCCTGTCATTCCAGGCCTAACATGATGTTTGACCATGTATTTGGGTATTTCATCCCTGAACTTATCTACGAAGAATGGTCTTTCTGGTCTTGGTCCAATCAGGCTCATGTCTCCCTTGAGTATATTGAAAAATTGTGGTAACTCGTCTATGTTAGTTTTCCTTATAAATGATCCAATTCTGGTTTTTCTTGGATCATCCTTCTGTGTCCATTTAAACTGCTCCTCTTCTTGAACCTTCATACTCCTGAACTTGTACATGTTAAATTCCTTTCTGTTACACCCCACCCTCTTCTGTTTGAAGATTATTGGCCCTGGAGAAGTAAGCTTAACTAGGATGGCTGTTACTATGAGTATTGGTGAAATAATAATGATTCCAATGGTTACTAAAACTATATCCGATATTCGTTTGAGTATTTTGTTTAAGTTATCGTCTAATGGAACATAACGAATGTTAATAACAGGTATATCATCTATCATGTCTATATATGGCTTAGCAGGGAAGTAACGGTAAAAATCAGGAACTATCTCTGCCTTAACACCGCATTTTTCAAGGGTGTTAACGGTGTTTTCAATGACCTGATAATGCCTGGCTGAAATGGTTATCACAGCCAGATCAATGGTTTTTGTGAGGATGATCTGTTCCAAATCACCTATGTTTCCGATGATCTTTGAACCATCAACCTTTTGGCCCTTTTCTATGTTATCATCTAAAAATCCTATGATCTCGTAACCAAGGTAAAAATTCTGTTTAATTTTTCGTGCAAATGATTCTCCAAGTTCTCCAGCCCCAATTACGAGTATGTACTGGACATTGTAGCCCCTTCCCCTCACGTACATGAGTGAATTTTTCACGATGATCCTCTCGATACTCATGAACAATGTGCTGAAAACTGCAAACATGGCCAGCATGTACCTTGAGTAATCTGCAACCTCGATTATGTAAAGGGAGGTAATAAGGAGTAATAAGCCTATAATGTTAACTTTAAGTATTTGTTTAACCTCATTACCCAGTTTATCAGTTCTTTGTGTATTATAAAGATTGAAAAAATATCATAAAATAGTATAGCTAACAATTATAAATGCCAAAGATGCAGCGTACTGTGGAAGTGCCCAAACATCAAAACCAGGCCCTAAAATATCTGTTTTCACTCTTATGAACCATGCAAGGTACAGGGCCAAAGCCATTGCAACTATGTCGAATAAGACCTGCAACGTTGTCAATGTTCTTTGATTCTCTCTTATCATGGTTCACCCCCAAATAATTTTTCCACAATATTTAATTTATTTAATTTATTAATTATAATAAGAATTACCTCGTAATATAATTTTTAAAAAGTTTAAATTTACATATACTCCAGATCCCCATGTAAGTTGCAAGGGTGGTTACCAACGGGTAATTTTCCTTGTAGTGTTTATTATAAAAAATGTACATGGCCCTATAAAATTCGTATATCATACGTTTATTTTGTTTTTTACTGTTACTGGAACCTTTATAATGAATTATATTTGCTTCACTGTAATAGATAATTTTCCAGCCAGCAGCCTTAATCCTGTAGCACCAATCAATATCTTCACCGTACATGAAAAATTGTTCATCCAAAAGCCCAACTTCAGCTATGGTGCTTGATCTAAGAAGCATGAAAGCCCCCATGACACAGTCAACTTCGTAGGTTTCATTTTCATCAAGATAGGTGAGGTTGTACCTTCCAAAACGTTCACTTCGAGGAAACAGCTTTGAAAGTCCTGTCATCCTGTAAAATGAAACACTGAACTCGGGAAAACTTCGCCTACATGCCTTGTCAAGAGTTCCATCGGGTAACATGACCTTACATCCTAAAACTCCTGTATCCGGATGATTTTTTATGTAATCCATTGATTTTTCAAGACAATCTCCAACCACTTTAGTGTCAGAGTTTAAAAGAAGTACGTAATCTGAACTTGTCTTTTTTATTGCCACATTATTTGCCTGTGCAAAACCCCTGTTTTCAGGGTTTTGTATAAATTTTATTTTCCCCTCTTCTGATTCATTAAAAAAAGTTTGTTTCAACGACTCAAAACTTCCATCAGAAGATGCATTGTCCACAACGTATATATCGTAGTCAAAAGGATGGCTCTGATCTAAAACAGACTCGATTGTCTGTTTGGTCATTTCAAATGTTTCGTAGTTAACGATTATTATTGATAAATCCATTGAATTTCACCTTGAATGAATCTGGAAAAACTATCCAGATTAATGGGGATGATTGTTGTAAATATATTTCTTTGTTATCAAATAAATTATTAGAATATATGGATGAATATTTATTTTAATTAAAATAAGCTTTACCCCGATATCAGGAATGATTATTATTTTAAAGCTCTATGAATATTAATCTAAGACCAAATGCTATGAATAGTGTTTTTAATGAGATACCATTCGATGGACAGATAATTGGTCAATCTATTCCCTTTGAAATCAACTTTACTCACTCTATTCAAAGAGCTTAAACCTTCCTTCAAACCATCTAAATAATCTTTACCATAACCCTTTCTTAAAAAGAATAAATATTTAATGAAATAACCTATTAAGAGAAATATCAGGTTTAATAAGAGCTGTGGCCAGGGCATATTTTTATAGGGAACATACACATTGTTTCGTGCTGCCAATTTAATTTTAAAACTGTTATATTTACTTCCGCTTGTAGCACTTCCAAGATGGTAAACTATGGCATTTGAGGAATAAACACATTTATATCCATGAATTCGTGCCCTGTAACTCATATCCACATCTTCCATGTATGCGAAAAATGTTTCATCGAAGTAGCCTATTTCCTTAAAGACTTTTCTCCTGTAAATCGCTGCACCGGCACATGCACTGAAAATTTCCCTGTCTTTCGTGTAAGCAGATTCAGGTTTTCCATTACCCACCTTTTTTGTCCAGCCAAGTAGGGTGTAATCATCACCAGCATCATCTATGGTTATTTTATCGGCATTCAACATCTTCGATGCTGCACAAAATATTTTAGAGTCCTTTTTTATGCAGTTCAACAGGTTTTTAACTGCATTTTCTTCAAGAACAACATCGTTATTTAGAAGCATTACAAAATCAGTGTTTGAAGCTTTTATACCCTGGTTAACAGCCTTTGAAAATCCTAGATTTTCCCTGTTTTCAATGAGTCTGAATTCGGGATAGTTCTGTTTGATGTAATCAACACTTTCGTCCGATGAGCCATTGTCAACGATTATCACATCGAGTGAACAGTTTTGGATCTTTAAAGATTCAAAGCACTGTTTTAAAAGATGTTTGCCATTGAAGTTTGGTATTATAACAGTTAGATCATGCATGAATTCACCATGAAAAAAATTTGCTTTAAAACAATTACCACTAAATCATCATTAATCAGTGGGTTAAATAGATTATTTCAAATGGAACCTACTGAATAGATTTTATCCACCCTGTACTGAAATTATTTTACTGGTACCTACTTTGGACTAACCACTAAATCTATATTTGTTAGTTATTTAAAATAGATTTGTTAAGTGTAGTCATAAAAAAAATTTGTTTAGAAACTTGCTAAACAAGGATCCATCAGGATTTTTTTCCATTTAAAAAAAAATTTAATGGCATCATAAAAAAAAAGATTCCATTCAGTTACATTTTAAAATTTACCAATAAAAACTAGACATGAATACAGATTTTAATCATTTTTGAATAGAGAGGGGCGGAATATTATGGTTAACAAGAAAATATTTTCCATCAGCATGGTTAAAAATGAGATGGACATCATAGAATCCTTCGTAAGGTACAATGTAAATTATCTCGATGGAATGATCATACTGGACAACGGGAGCACTGACAAGACCCTTGAGATACTGAAATCACTTAAAAATGAGGGACTGCCAATATTTGTGATTGAAGATGATACACGAGCTTTTGATAAGATACTTAAGATGAACATGCTTCTAAATAAAGCAGTCTATGAATACAATGCGGATATAATAACTCCATTGGATGCCGATGAATTCATGTTATCTTCAAATGGTGGAAGTCCCAGGGAACACCTAGAAAAACTGAACTCTCCCAACTACTTCGTTGCAAAGTGGAAGGTCTATGTGCCAGATTTCACTAAAAATCAGGAGGAACGCTTCATACCAAAGAAGATAGTTATGGCCAGGGATGACAGCACAAGAGACTGGCACACCCTGTACAAGGTAATAATACCAAAAGAACTGGTGACCGATTATAAAATAACAGTCACAAGGGGAAGTCACAGCCTGGTAATTCCACCAGAGTACAAAGATGTATTGAAGAGGGTTGTGAATACTGATCTGAGAATTGCACATTTCCCAATACGTTCCAAGGAACAAACAGTGTCCAAAGTTGCTGTTGGATGGCTTAATGCCATAAGTAGTGTGGAGAAAAAACCAAACGACAGTTTTCACTGGAAAAACATTTTCAGCCAGCTTAAATCCCAGAAGGAAATTGCTGATGAAGATGTTATAGCAATTGCCAGCGAATTTAGCTGTGAAAATGACGATACACCAAAGCTGCTAAACGAGGATCCCATGGATTTAAGTTTCTGCACAAACATCGAACTCAAATACACCAACGAGAAAATAAATCCAATGTCAAACCTGCTTGAATCATGTGAGTACATGGCACAAAGTTGTGTGGATGCAAAAAAACTGTCCATTAAACAAAAAAACACAATAAATGGGATGGAAAACAGTATTTCATGGAAGATCACATCGCCCTTGAGAATGGCAAAGGCATATGCAAAGAAACTCAAAAACTAACAAAATCAATCCGGTTTAACAATTTTTTAGTTAAATTCTAACAAAGAATTTATTCAATTCTTCATTATTTTTCCAACT
>WASR01000293.1:11123-14539 GCA_009712615.1 Methanobacterium sp.
ATAATATATTATTCAAAAAAAGAATTTAAAAAAAATATGAATTTGACCTAAAATAAAATATAATGTGAGTTCATGTTTTTTGTTTTAGGTTTATTCATGCTTAACTTCCGTTGTAAAGCCTGTTGAATAGGTATTTACCTTGTTACCTTCCATATCTTCATAACATCCTGTGTGAAGGTGGAGGTTGTATCTCATCCCAGGTTGGAGTTCAGGATGTTTTATTAGGAGTTTGTTACCATCAACAAATTTTTCCAGGGGTACACTCACCCTGTTTGCACTTAAAAGTTCCACCCAGTTGGATCCCATTTTTATAGGTTCGTTGAAGGTTAATATGATATCTTTGTCCACAGGAACCTTAACATCATTCTTCTTGGGATCTGACTTTTTGACGTAGATCTTTTCCTTGAGAAGCACGCTTCTCTCGTAACTGTCGCAGACCTCATCAACAGTTCCCTGCATCATTACCCTTCCATTTTCGAGCCATATGGCTTTGTTGCAAAGGTCTCTTACCTGCTGCAGTGTGTGGGAAACAAACAGCACACTCACATCCTGATCAAGAAGGGTTTTCATCCTCTCGAGACTTTTTTCCCTGAATTTAGCATCTCCCACCGATAGAACTTCGTCCAGAATCATGATCTGAGGATTTACTGCCGTGGCAATGGAAAATGCCAGCCTGGAACTCATACCTGTCGAGTAGTTTTTGAGTTTAACATCTATGAACTCTTCAAGTTCCGAAAATTCAACTATTTCATCGTACTTTGATTCAAGGTACTCCCTTGAGTAACCCAGTAATGAACCCTTGAGGAAGATGTTTTCCCTTCCACTGTACTCCGGATCAAAACCAGAACCCAGTTCCAAGAGGGGTACAATGGATCCTTTTATAGATACATCACCCTCTGTGGGTTTAATAACGCCTGAAATAACCTTCAGAAGTGTACTTTTACCTGCTCCGTTCAATCCAATGATTCCAACCTTGTCTCCCCTTTCAACTTCCATTGAAACATGTCTTATGGCCCAGAATTTGGTGAACTTCAGTTCCCTTTTCAAAAATTTAATAACAAATTCTTTGAGGTTGTCAACCTTTTCTTTGTTAAGATTGTACTCCATTCCAACGTCTTCAACCTTTATAACTATATCTCCCACAGTATTCACCTTTATAGATGCAGTAAAAATTTATTTTGATACTTGTAAAATAATGCCATTCCAACAACCAGACTCACGATTGCAAATACGGTTGCATATAATAGCTCCCCTGTGTTGTAAAGTGTTCCATTCATAAGAACAGTTCTCATACAACTTATTATGGCATAAAATGGATTTATTGCCAATAAGAACTGCCATTTTTCTGGTATGATTGAAGCAGGATAGAAAACTGCTGAACCATACATGAGAAGCATTACAAAAACTCCGTACAAATGTTCGATGTCCCTGAAAAATACAGTTACAGTTGCAAGAATAAGACCCACACCCAGCGTCATGAGAAGCAATACAATAACAGGTAAACTTGCAAATATCACGTAGATGGTGAAGTGAACATTGGTCACTATCATAACTGCAACCAGTATTATCAGTGATAAAAGGAAGGTTACAAAGCTTGATCCAACTGTTGCAAGTGCAAATAAATATTTGGGTACATAAACGCTCCTCAGTATGGCGCTGTTTCCAATTATAGATTTCATGGCCCCCATGGTACCACTCTGGAACAATGAGAATGCGATCCTACCGATCAAGTAGTACACTGGAAAATTAGGAATGTCACGTTTGAAAATGTAAGAAAATATGATTGTAAACATTATCATGGTGAGCAAAGGCTCTAAGAAACTCCAGAAAATTCCAAGCATGGAATTCCTGTACTTAACCTGAATATCCCTCTTAATGAGCTGAACAAGTAGGTACCTGTACTTCTCAAAATTAGCAATAAATCTATGATCACTTATCATTATAATCTCCAGTTCATTGTTGAATCAATTTCAATAAAAAATCTTTCCCAGTGTCCTTTAAACAAATTGGATAATCATCATCTAAAGATGTTTAACCTGTTCCAATTTGATAGTATTCGAAGCCAAGCTTCTCAAGAATGGTTTTGTTGTACTGATTTCGTCCATCAAAGATAATGGTTTTTCCAACAGTTGATTTAAGTATGTCAAAATCTGGACTTCTAAATTCCTTCCATTCTGTAACGAGTATTATGGAGTCAACACCTTCTGTTGCCTCGTACTTGTTGCTGTGAAAACTTATGGCTGGATTGGATTTGAAGTAGTACTCCTTGGCTGCATCCATTGCCTTGGGATCGTAGGCTCTGATTGTTGCACCATGTTCGATGAGTTGATTTATAATGACAACTGATGCTGCTTCTCTCATATCATCGGTTTCAGGTTTAAATGCCAGCCCCCAAACAGCAAAACTTTTTCCAGAGAGATCATCACCGAACCTGTTGAGGATCTTGTTTACCAGTGAGAATTTTTGGTTTTCATTCACTGATTCAACACCCTTCAGTATGGTTGAATCGTAGCCATGATCAAGGGCAGTTTTAATCAAAGCCTTCACATCCTTGGGGAAACAGCTGCCTCCATATCCACATCCTGGATATAAAAAGCTGTATCCAATTCTTTTATCACTTCCAATACCTTCCCTTACAAAGTTGACATCTGCTCCAACCCTTTCACAAATATTGGCCATTTCATTCATGAACGAAATTCTAGTTGCGAGCATGGCGTTTGAAGCGTATTTAGTCATCTCAGCACTTCTAACATCCATTGTAATGAACCTGTCATGGTTGATTGTGAATGGTTTGTAGAGTTCCTTCATTACTTCGATGACATCTTCGTTGTCAGAACCAATAACAACCCTGTCGGGCCTCATAAAGTCAGAAACAGCGGCACCTTCCTTTAAAAATTCTGGATTGGAAATTACATCAACCTGGTGGTCTACACCCCTTTCTTTCATTTCATTTTCAATGACAGTTTTAACCTGATCTGCAGTGCCAACAGGGACTGTGGATTTGTTCACAACTATTAAATCGTTTGAAATGAGCTGACCGATTTCCCTTGCAGCCTCGAGCACGTACTGCATGTCGGCACTTCCATCTTCACCCATGGGTGTTCCAACTGCAATGAAGCATATGCTGGAATTTTTTAGGCCGAAATTTAATTCAGTTGAAAACATGAGGTTACCTGATTCAACATTTTTGGATACTAATTCTTCCAAGCCTGGTTCAAAGATAGGTATGATCCCGTTTGTAAGGTCTTTAACCTTACCATCATCAATGTCTATGCAGTAAACTGTGTTTCCCATTTCAGAAAAACAAGCACCAGTCACCAATCCCACATAACCTGTTCCAACTATTGTTATTTTCATATATATCACTAAAATTCTTTAATAATTAATTCTAATAAGCAGTAATTAAACTAAAATAT
>WASR01000351.1 GCA_009712615.1 Methanobacterium sp.
ATTATGAATTAAGAATTTATTTTTGTCCATACGTTCCATTAATTACATAAATGGTTGGAACATATGAACCCCAATTTTTGTCAAGGGAATGTATTTGATCAGATGGAAATCGTATCTTAACCATTACTATCCCTGAGACTTTCATCTAAACTGTATTTTAACCCTAAATTAAAATACTGTGGTTGTCAAAAATAGAATTCAATATGGGGAATGATTAAAAATGGAAGCCATGACAACAACCACCGATGGAGTACTGCTAAACATTGAAGTGGGTACAAAATCTGACAACTTCAGGATCACGGGCTACAACAGCTGGAGAAAATCATTTGAAATTAAAATCAAAGCAGTTCCTCAGAAGGGTAAAGCAAACAAGGAAATTATTCTGGAGTTCACAAAGCTCACTAACAAGAGGGTTGAAATTATTTCGGGACATAAAAGCCACCGTAAAACACTCAAGATCTACGATATCAACGAGGATGATCTTCTAAAATTAATAGAACAAGAAATAAAATAAAAAAAATAATTAGAAAATTTTCAGGCTATTTTAATCCCTGAAAATTGAAATATTAGATTTGTACCAGTCAATGGTTGCCTTTATCGCATCTTCGAATTTGACTTCAGGTTCCCATCCCAACTTTTTAATTTTGGTGGAATCCAGGGAATATCTCCTGTCATGACCAAGCCGGTCTTCAACAAAGGTGATGAGATCCTCTGATTTTCCAAGGTTTTCAAGGATTAACTTGGTGATTTCAAGGTTGTTCTTTTCATTTCCTCCACCAATGTTGTAAACTTCTCCTAATTTTCCCTTCATGAGTGCAGTGTAAACTCCTCTACAGTTATCAGGAGCATATATCCAATCCCTCACATTTTTTCCATCACCATAAACAGGTAGCTGTTTATCCTGCATTGCATTTAGAATGAAAAGCGGTATCAATTTCTCTGGGAACTGATAAGGTCCAAAATTGTTACTGCTCCTGGTGATTAGTACTGGGGCACCGTAGGTCTTGTAATATGCACTCACAAGCACATCCGCACCGGCTTTACTTGCAGAATATGGGCTTGATGGGTCAATATTACTGAGTTCTGTAAATGAACCGTTTTCAATACTTCCATAAACTTCATCTGTAGATATCTGTAGGTACCTTTCAACATCGTACTTTCGAACATTTTCTAGCAGATTGTAGGTTCCAATAACATCGGTCTTAACAAAAACCCCTGGATCCTCGATGGACCTGTCAACATGGGTTTCTGCAGCGAAATTCACAACATAGTCACAGTCCTTCATGACATTTTTAACTGCTTCTGCGTCTCCAATATCTCCCTTAACAAATTCAATCTTATCTTTCACATCATCAAGATATTTAGGATTAGCTGCGTAGGTTAATTTATCGAAAACAACCAGATCATGATCATATTTTTCAACCATCTGATGCACGAAGTTACAGCCTATAAAACCTGCACCACCAGTAATAAGCATTTTCATATTTTTTTCACCATCTAAATTTTTATAAATAACATTATGATTTGAAACTATATTAAACTTAATTTTTAACAAAAAAATTGCAAATTTACTAAAATTGATGTATAGAATTTTGGATTTCTCAAAAATTTTATATACTCCATTCCTATTAAACCATTACTATTGAGTAACTAATTTAAAATGCTGTTAAAGGCAGATTAAATTTGTTATTGAATTTATTAAGTTTTTTAAGTGTAATTGATCATAATAATTGTGGTGATTTAAAAATGAAAGCGGTTATACCTGCTGCAGGTTTGGGTACAAGATTTTTACCTGCCACCAAAGCGCAGCCAAAGGAAATGTTACCTGTATTCAATAAACCAACCATCCAATATGTGGTTGAAGAAGCAGTAGCATCTGGAATTGACGACATTCTCATAATAACAGGTAAAGGTAAAAGATCAATTGAAGATCATTTTGATAAATCATTCGAGTTGGAATATTTCCTTAAAAATTGTGGCAAAACAGAAAGACTCCATGAAATAGAGTCCATATCAGAAATGGCTGACATTTATTATGTTAGGCAGAAGAAACAAGAAGGACTTGGCGATGCAATAAGATGTGCCAAGAAACATGTTGATGGTGATGCATTTGCAGTTCTTTTGGGTGACACCATAGCCCGGTCTAAGGTACCCTGTACAAAACAGTTATTAGACATATATAACAAGTACAAAGCATCAACCATTGCCATTGAAAAGGTTCCAGACGAAAAGGTTGAAAGATATGGTATTATTGGTGGTAAACAGATATCTGAAAATCTTTACGACGTTCAGAAACTTGTAGAAAAACCCAAACTCGAGGAAGCACCATCCAACCTAGCAATCACAGGAAGATACGTTTTTGCACCGGAGATATTTGATCATCTAGAAAACATAGACCCTGGTTTTGGTGGAGAGATCCAGTTAACAGATGCAATGAAATCTTTAGACAAGATTTATGGCCACATATACGATGGAAAAATCTACGATATTGGAAACACAGTAGAATGGCTTAAAAGTTCTGTCGAAATAGCACTAAAAGATCCAGAAGTAGGGGATGATCTGAGATCATACCTGACGGGAATCATCAAATAATTGTTACGAACGAAACCATTAATCAAAATTCAGATAAATGGGATTAAACCCAATAAAAACAGGTTTTTTACGGGTTTTTACAAACATTTTTTTAGGGTAAATAAAAAAAGAAAGAAATATTTGTTTACTTTAAATCATTATTTTTTTTATGCCAGTTCCATGCTGTTTCTATTATCACTGTAATATTGTTATATTTGGGTTTCCAGTTTAGCACGCTTTTTATCTTATCAGAACTTCCAACAAGAACTGGAGGATCTCCCGGTCTCCTATCAGATTCGACAGCCACAATTTCCCTTCCAGTAACTTGGCGGGCTTTTTCTATAACTTCCTGGACAGAAAATCCACTCCCATTACCTAAATTGAAATAATCACTTTTACCACCATTTTCAAGATATTTTAAAGCTTTTAAATGTGCATCAGCAAGGTCTGTAACATGGATATAATCCCTTATACAGGTACCATCTTCAGTCTCATAATCTGTTCCAAATATTTGGATGTTGTCCCTTTTACCAATCGCAGCATCTAATATGAGTGGTATTAAATGAGTTTCTGGATTGTGATTTTCCCCAACTTCAGCATCTGGATCTGCACCTGCAGCATTGAAGTATCTCAAAGAAACGTATTTTAAATTATATGCACTGCTGTAATCTTCAAGAACAGTTTCAACCATTAATTTTCCCCTTCCATATGGATTTATTGGATTTTGGGGATGGTTTTCTGTGATTGGAATTTCAACAGGATTTCCATAGGTTGCACAGGTAGATGAGAACACCAGCCTTTTCACATCAAATTCCAGCATGACCTGAAGCAGGTTTAAGGTGTTTAAAACATTGTTCCTGTAATACTTCTGGGGATCCACAACAGACTCACCAACATAGGCAAATGCCGCAAAATGCATGACAGCATCTATTGGATACTTTCTAAACACTGCCCTTATGGACTCAATATCTCCCAGATCTCCCCTTTCAAAGTGACCCCACTTAACAAAATCTTCATGACCATAACTTAGATTATCAAAAATAACTGTTTCGTAGCCGTTTTCTGATAGCATTTTATTTATGTGGGATCCAATGTAACCCGCCCCACCTACTATGAGTATCATGATCTAAACATATTTGGCTTAACATAAAAAAAAGTTTCCAAATCCATAATATGTTCTCATTCTGTACTTTAAAATATTTTTTTTGACCATGGTTTTCAGATGCAAATAAATGCTTGCTTTGTTTCGTTTTAAGGTTTAATTTCCCTAAAACTAAGGATTTAACAATTTTTATAAGATTCCATGAACATATATAATGATTAAGGTGGGATCAAAAAAATGGGAAAAGTAGAGTTAAACCGAGAAAATATCAACAAATGCCTGTGCGCAACATGTCCTGTACAGGTTGATAGTAAATGTTCCAAGGATAAACTTGAACTGTTGAATCAGAAGTTAGAGAAGGAGGGTGATGTTAGGAGTATATTTAAAAATGAAGAATTACCCCTTGTTTACTGTGCCTTTGGAGTGGCAGATTGTGACGATCTCTCCAGCATGGAACTTTGCAAATGTACCCAATGTCCTGTTTGGTTGGAAAACAACTTGGCAAACAACGAACCTATCGAGTACTTCTGTGTGGAGGGAGTGCCAAAGTGAAACTTTAAAAGTTTCATAAGAATTATTTCCTAAATATTTTAGTCATGATACAACATCCATAAAATGGAAGTTAACTTACTGCAACTTGAAACCAATCAATGGAACGATGTTATATGCATACCTTAAACCAATCTAATCAATCTTCCCACAGATAAACAGCCATCTTAATTGAACCATACACACATAATTTCTTATCATCAACTGTTACATGTGTGGGCATAAAATTCAAATCTAAAAGAGATAAATTAAGAGTTTAATTTGTAGTAATCTCCATCTGGAAGTTGTATCTTGCTAATGAGTCCTTTATTTTCAAGTGAAGCTATAATGTTGTAAGTTTTTAGACTGGTGAGTCTGAGTTCTCCATAGAGCATCTGTCCCTCAAGCAATGTTTTGGATATCTTACCATCATCTCCAGCAAAAGTCTTTAAGATTTCAAAAGCCTTTTCTTCGGTCTGATTCAGTTCTTCATTGGCCACTTCTTCCTTAGAATCCCATACATTAACATTTCCTGTTTCAAGGAGTTTTACTGTGTTGTTGCTGTAATCTATGATAGATTTACTGTCTAAATGGTTTAAAATATCTTTTAAATCAACTTCAGACATATCCAAATCTAATTTAAGTATTCTGTAGGGCACTCCTTCCTTGTACTCATTTTGAAAGTACTTAACTTGATTAAGGACCCTGTTTTCTTTTTTAGTTATGTGGAGCATGTAAAATGTGTATGTACACAGAATAAATTAAACATTTCCTATGATGTCTGTCAAAAAAAATTGGAATTAAATAATTGAATGTATAATATTAAAATGATCAAGACCATGTTAAGGAAGGTTTAGAAATGTTAGATTCACTCTATCAAAGGGCACTACTAAAGAGGGATGAAATAAACCAGAAGATCAGTGATGATTTTATGGATGCAGATGTGGATCCATCCCAAGAATGGATTCCACACAAAATAGAAGAGGACGATGGAAACTGTTCCATAGCTGCAGGTGATGGGAGTATCAACAAAAAAAATTTCATGGGATTCATATTCTACGCCATCGATGCTGAATGTTTGGTATTCAATGATAATCTTGTGAAAATAGGAAGCTCGGAAATTGACATCATACCACACCATGACTTTGTTGAAGACAGATTAAGAAATTACATGGGAATATTTGAGGTTAAAAATGCACTTCGAGCACTGAATGAACATAAAATTGAATATCTGCTGTTCGATGGTTCAATTATGGGAAACCTGATAAGACCAATCCCCATGGAAAAAAGGCTTAAAACAGAGATTAAAGATAAAATAAAGAAGAAATACGTGCCCAAATTGGTAGATGCCTTGGATTTGGACCTTAAAAATTCAGAGGTAGGAATAACCTCCTCACAATTTTCTGAGAAGATGGAAGAGTTTGAAGATCCTGTAAATGCAATGATATACCTCGAAAGTATTGAAAACCTGCTTGTGATAAAAAAACTACTGGAAAATGAAAGATCTGTGATGGGAATTTCTAAAACATCCACCAACAGAGAATATTTTGATTATAAAATTCCGGATATGGCAATATTTGACAGGTACAGTAGAGAAGAAGGATTCACCAAACCCAAAAACCTCAGAATATTTGGTGATGATTTTAAACGTGAAGAGTTTCCAGTAGCCAACGATTTTTTCAAGGGATTAACCTTCACAATATTTTACGTGCGACTCGAGAACCACAAGAACATATTGAAGTTTGAACTGCCATACGAAGTAAAGGAAACTGAAGTGGATCAAATTAAAAAAATATTGGGAACAATTAAAAATCACAGTGCGGAAGGCTATCCGTTATTACTAAAAAAAGCACATAACGATGTTGTTATAAAGCGGAAAGACCTTGAAAATCTTTCAAAGATTATAGGATTCATGGAAAAAAGTGGGAGAGAGATGTTATGACTGGACAAGTAATTGGAAGGTGTGTGGGTGAAACATAACTGGTTGATGTCAGATTTATATCCAAGTAAATGCCCATGATGGGAGAGTATGTTACCATGGAATACGATGGTAAAAAGGTACTTGGAATGATCGAAGGATTGGTAAGGGGAAGCGTATCCATAAACGATGAAATCTACGACCCAAAAACCATAGAAAAGATCAGAAAGATGGAGGGTGATGATCACTACATCAAGGGTAATGTGAGGATACTTGGAGACGTGGAAAATAATCTCAGAATACCCAGAACACCGGCACCACCAGGTACAGAAATCAGATCAGCAGACTCTGAAATATTGAATAAAATATTCAAGGTGGATGGTGCAGGACTCAAACTAGGAAACCTCATCACCCAGGAAGATGTTCCAGTGGAGGTGGACATAAACAAAATGGTATCACGCCACCTAGCAGTCCTAGCAATGACAGGAGCAGGAAAATCAAACACAGTCTCAGTAATAGTAAACGGACTCCTGAATGTCAATGGAAGTGTTTTAATCTTTGACATGCACTCTGAATACGTTAACACGAACTGGGGTGATGACAAGGTCAATGTACTGAAACCAAAAATTAATCCCATCTACATGTCCTTTGCAGAGGTAAAAAAACTCTCAAACATACCATCAAACGCCTACATCCAGGAAAGATACTTCAGAAGAGCCTACAACTCAGCCAAGAATGATCTGCAAAAGGGAGGTGTTGGGAAGGATTTCATAGGTCTCATAATTTCAAAACTTGAATCATGGCTTATGGAAGAATCAGACGAGTCAAATGGAAAATCCTCAAATTCAGGAGACAAAAAATCTATCACAGATGTGTTAAACAAGGTTGAAGACATGCAACTCAAGTATGGTAACATCCTGAGCCTTGAAGCACCAAACATCATTGACAGCATCAAAGTTGCCAAGGCCAACATCCTTGATCTGGGATCAGTGGATGAATTTGCTTCAGATGTGGTTGTAAGCCATGTACTTAGAACCGTTCTAAAAAGTAGGAAAGATTATCTGAGACAGGGTGAAGGGCTTGAATTCCCAGTTTTCCTTATACTTGAAGAGGCGCATATACTGGCACCACAAAACAGGAAAACAGAATCCAAGCTATGGATAAGCAGAATTGCCAGGGAGGGACGTAAATTTTCAGTTGGACTGTGCCTTGTGAGCCAAAGCCCAAAATCACTGGATTCAGATGCACTCTCCCAGGCAAACAACATGATTATACTCAGACTCGTGGAACCAACGGACCAGAGTCATGTTCAAAGGGCCAGTGAAAGTTTAAGTGATGATCTTATTGCCCAACTACCCTCTTTGAACATTGGAGAAGCAATAATACTTGGATTAATGACCAGGATACCCACGCTTGTAAAGATAGATGAATTTAAGGGTAAAGTATCAGGTGGGGACCTTGACGTGGTTGAAGAATGGTCAAAAACAGCTGAAAAACAAAGATCAATCCTAGAAGAACAGAAGAGGGAGTATGAGGATCTTGGAGGAGATTACTGATGCAGTTTGTTCATATGGCAGACACCCACCTAGGTTACAGACAATACGGGCTTTCAGAACGTGAAACAGATTTTCTTGAAGTGTTTGACCAGGCCATTTTAGAGGTTGTGAATGAAAGACCCGATTTCGCAATTCATTCAGGGGACCTGTTTGAATATTCAAGACCGCCTACAAGGGCTCTTTTAACAGCTCAACAGGGAATTTTCAGACTTAAATCTGCCAACATACCCTTCTATGCAATAGCAGGTAATCATGACATAGTCATGAAAAAAAATGCCTTGCCTCCACAGATACTTTTTAAAGACTTTGGTTTGAAGGTTATAAGTCCAAAAAATCCGTATTTTGTAGAAAATGGTGTTTTTATTGGGGGTGCACCATACGCATCTAAGTATACAGCAAAACATCTGATTGAACGACTAAATGAAGTGGAAAAAGCTTCAGAGAACTATCAGAAAACCATACTGGTGCTTCATCAGGGTATTGACAGGTACCTGCCATACGAATACGAAGTTAAAATTGGAGACCTTCCCAAGACATTTAACTACTGTGCATTTGGCCACATACACGAAAGAATAGTGGATGATTTTGGAGATGGAAAACTTGTATACCCCGGCTCCACAGAAATATGGAGATCAAATGAGGTGGATGGTTACAAGAAAAATGGTAAAGGATTTTACTTGGTAGATATGGGTGGAGATGTACCAGAAATAGAGAAGATCAATCTTGAAATGTCAAGGGATTTCATTAAAGAAGCTGTCCAGTACTCCAAACTCGAAGAGGAAATAAAACGTCTAAATGATCTCATAGCTCAGATGAGCAAAAAACCCATCTTAAATCTTACAGTTACTGGTGGAAACTTCAGCAGGTCAGAAATATATGAGATAATCAACAAAGCACTCGCAGATAACTGTTTATCAGTCAGATCAAGGTACAAACCAGATCTTATTGAGGAAATCCTGGACCTTGAAAAGTATGAGAAGGATGCCTTAAACATAAACAGGATGATCAAGGAACGTTTAAAGGATTTTAATAATGAAAAAGTATCTGAACTTGCAACAGGACTTCTGAAGGAAATGTCAGAGGGAGACATGGATAAGGCCAGTGAAATGACCAGAAATTTCTACGAGGAACTACATGATAATTGAAAACCTAGAGATGAAAAATTTCAAATCACACAAGGATACCAGAATAGATTTTGACACTGGTATCACAATAATAATGGGTGGAAATGGAGCAGGCAAATCAAGTATACTCGAAGCAATCAGCTTCGCCCTCTTTAAACAACATTCCAGTAAAAAGATTGAACAGCTCATCACCCTAGGTGACATCAAAAACAAACTCTACATAAAGCTGGACTTCACATCAAACGGAAGAACCTACAGAGTCACAAGGGAACGTGGGAAAACAGGTTCCAAGGCAAGCATACTCATCAAAGACCATGGCAGATTTCAACAACTGGCATCAGGAGATAGTCAGGTAACCAAGGAAATTCAAAGCATACTTGAAATGGATGGAGATCTTTTTTTAAATGCAGTCTATGTAAGACAGGGAGAAATAGCAGACCTGGTTGATAAAACACCATCTGAAAAAAAACAGCTCATAGGAAAATTATTAGGCATAGACTCCCTTGAAAAAGCATGGAAAAGCATGAAAAACATAATAGACGAATATTCCAAGGAGAAAATCAGATTAGAAGGGAAGTTAGAAAACACAGATTCCCTAAACAGCGATATAGAATCTGTTACAAATGAAAGAGACAAATACGCAGCAGAAATTGAGAACATAACCTCAAATATAGATGCGATGGAATCTAAAATCAATTCAATGAACCGGGACAATGAAAAATTTCAAAACGACCAGTTAAAATTTCAAGATGCCAGCACCAACAAAAATGTTAAGGAAGAATTGTTAAAAGAGTTAAGGGGAAATGAAACCGATATTCAGGCACAGTTAAATGAAATAACTGATAAAGAATCTCAAATGGAGGAAATAGAACCTCAACTTCCCAAACTTGAAAAATTAATCTGTCTTAAGGAAGCCCTTGAAAACTTACGGATTTTAAAAAGGGAAAGTACTGAATTAAAAGGAAAGTTAGAGAAGATATCTAAACTTGAAGAAAAAATAGAGCTGAACAAACAATTCTATGATGAGTACTCCAAGGTATCTGAGGAAATAAACCAGATAGAAACGGACAGATCCGAGTTTGAAGGATCAAGAAAACTGCTTGAAGGAAACAATAGACAAAAAGAAGAAACCCTTAAAAAAATGGGAGTATCTCACAACAAGATAGTAACCCTCATAGGAAAAGCCAATCTTGTACTGGGAACTAAATTTACTCTTATAGAAGAACTGAAATCCCACATCCAAACAATTAAACCTGAAAACAAAGCTGAGATTGATGAACTCACTGAAAAGATCAATCAGCTAAACAAGGATATATCTAACCTTAAAACCCAGAACAAGGACCTTAAAAATCCTATTAATGAATTGGAGTATGTTAAGGAAAAATGTCCAATTTGTGAATCTGAGATAGATGAAACCAAAAGAAACGAACTGATAAACAGATATCAATCCCAAATAGACACAAACACAAATAAAATATCAAATTTTTCCAGAGCACTAACCATGTTCACGGAAACTAAAACAAATTTAGAAGCTAAATATAGTGCTATTCAGGATATTAACATAGATGTGATGAATGAACAACTGGAAAGCCTTAAAAACGGTCAGAATGAATTGAAAAATCTGAAGGATTCAAATAAAGAACTTAATACCAAAGTAGAATCTTTGAATAAGTTAGATGATGAACTTAAAGCAAAAAAAGAGATTCAAAGGAATTTAAAACCCAAATATGAAGAATATTTAAGTGCCCAGGGCTCACTGAAATCCCTTGAAGATCCTGAAGAAATCAGAAACCAGCTCCATGAAGTGGAGGATAACAAATCCCAGATGACAGACAAGGTACACAATTTAATAGAGATGATTGGAGGGTCAGTTGAAAATCTCAGCGAAGAAATTGCATATTTCCAAGGACTTAAATCCAAATATGATAGTCTTTCAGGAGCTGTTGCAACGAAAGAATCTTTATTAAATCGAATTAAAAATGTTCAAAGTCGTATCATCACCACTCAAGGAGAATTAGATCAATTAATAAAGGAAATAGAATCCATAGCATACGACAAAGAAAAGCACAGTCAATTAAAAGATACAATCAAATTAACACAGGGTGAATATTTAGATTTAACAGGTAAAAAACAACATTTAATAGGACTCAAAGCAGGGGCAGAGAACAGATTAAATGGACTGCAAAAACAACTGGGGTCATATGAAAAATATAGGAATGAAATGGGAACACTCAACGATTTCATCAAGCTTCTGGAGTACATTCGTGATATCTATGGAAAAGATGGTGTTCAAAAGGATTTAAGAGACTTTTCAAGGCCATTAATAGAACAAAATACCAGAGATTTCTTTGAAAAATTCAACTTCGAGTACTCAGATATAAGGCTTGACAACGAATACGATGTGACAGTCTATGGACCTGCAGGTGAAAGCAACCTTGACATGATAAGTGGAGGAGAAAAAATAGCAGTTGCACTGGCACTCAGACTAGGAATCACCAAAACCCTATCTGGTGGAGCTCTAGAATTAATTATGCTGGACGAACCAACCATACACCTGGATGCATACAGACGCCAGGAACTCATAGACCTGCTTAAAAAAATGTCAATCATTCCACAGATGATCATTGTAACCCACGACATTGACCTGGAAGATGCTGCAGACAACATACTCAAGGTAGAAAAGGATGAGGGAATATCCCAGGTCCACATTTAACATCCCTCTTCCACAGTTATTTCATTATTTTTACTGAGTTTCCACCTTTTTTTGTCTGATGAGTGCTGCAAAGATACCCACAAAACACATCACTGTGCAAACTATGAAAACAGTGTGTATACTACTTAGAAGGGCAGGGTACTGATTTGGTGTGATGGTTACGTTGCCTATGAATATGGCAAATACCATGAGTGCGAGTCCCATGCTCAGGGTCTGGCCAAGCAAACGCATGGTACTCACCATTGCAGATGCCACACCATAAAATCTCCTCTCAACAGATCCCATGATGGCGTTGGTGTTGGGAGATGAGAACAATCCAAACCCGATTCCAAGAATTATCAACCCAATTGTTATGAATTCTATGGAAGATTGGCTGTTTATAAATGCAAATATGCCCAGTCCAACAGTTGAAAGTACCATTCCAAGGGCTGCTAATTTTTGGGGAACAAATTTGTCTGAAAGCCTGCCAGCAATTGGTGCAAATATTGCCATCATCACTGGCTGTGCAACCAGGATCAAACCTGCAGAAAAGGGATCGAGTGCCTTGATGTACTGAAGATACAGGCTTAAAAGAAAGGTCACAGCGAAGGTAGCACTGTAATTTATCAGGGCTGCAAGGTTAGAAAATGCAAATGTTCTATTTTTAAACAGTCCAACATTTAACACAGGGCTCTCAACCCGCATTTCATAGAATAAAAATCCTACAAATCCTATGATTCCAAGAACTATGAGGGATATTCCTGTAACAGAGGGTAGCACAGAAAATCCGTACATCACCAGAACAAGTACTACGCTGTAGATTATTGAACCTGTGAGATCGAATTTTTCCCCTCTACATTCAGCCCATTCATCCTGAAGCTTCCAGTAGGTGAGTGCAAGTATGACAATACCAAGGGGTACCATGGCATAGAACAAACTTCTCCACCCTAAAAATTGGGTCATAACTCCTCCAAGAACAGGTCCAAGTGAAAGTGCTATGTAAACAGTTGCAATGTTGATTCCAATTGCCTTTCCCCTCTGGTTTGGAGGGTAAACCGATGTTATTATTGCAAGTCCTGTGACAAATATCATGGCCCCACCAAATCCCTGAATAATCCTAAAAATTATTAGAGATTCTGCAGAAGGTGCAACTGCAGATAGTAGTGATGAAATTGTGAAAATTATAACTCCATAATTGAATATTCTCTTCATCCCATAGATATCAGAAATCCTTCCAAATGGAACAGCGAACATGGCAGCTGCAAGTAGGAATGAGGTTGGAATCCAGCTTAAAATTATTGCACTGCTTGCAAACTCCGCACCAATTGCAGGCAATGCAATGTTCACAGCCGAACTCATGAAGGGTGTTAAAAAATTAGCAAGTGTTGCAACAAGAAGAGCTACAATCCTGATGGAATTATTATTTGCTTCGGGTTTCATAGGGAATTTACTCCGTCAAAAAAATGTCATTAAATTATTCATTTAAATTTTTTAGCGCTACCCTTTTAAATAACATTCCAAATTGTTCTCGTGGGGTTAATAATTTTTAATGATTCCATAAAACAAGTGATTAAGATTGAATTGATTGAGAAATTATTCAGAAATTTAGCATGCAAAAATAAAAAAAAACAGATTAAAAAATAGAGATTTAGTTAAAAACTCAAAATTTTAGAAAAGATTAGAAAAATGTTTGATCAGTTTGATCAAACAATGTTATGCTTCTGAAGGAGTCTGAGTTCTTCTGTAGAGAGTTTTTTACCCTCTTTGAACTTCTCGAAGATGTCCTTAGCAACTTCCTTCTCAGCCAGGTTTTTCTTCTTACTCTTTTCACTTTCGATGTTCCGTTCTTTGGCTTTGACCTTGTCAAGACCCTTATTTTTCTTCCTAATTTCGTTGAGAACGGCTTTAACTTCTTCGTGTTTTGCAGAAGCTGATTCACGTGTTTCTATAAACTTGTTATGAGCTGTATCAGCCTTTGCTCTTACTTCGTCTATGTTTTTGAAGTACTCGAGCATCTTTTCGTGAGTTTCCTGTGCCTTGTCTGAAAATTCAACAACCTTAGCATGATGTGCTTCTGATACTTCTTTAAGTGCAGTTGCTTCGGTTTGAACCTTTTCATCTTCCTTCATTTCAGACAGGGTTTTGCTTAGATCCTGAACCTTTTTAACCAGTTCATTTTCCTTTCTCATATCAAGAACTTTGGTTTCGATGGTTTTTTCGATCTTGTCGATCTCATTTTGAATCTTGAGAATGTCCCTTCTTCCAGAGGCATATTCCATCTTTTTGAGTTCTTGGTTGGTTTCGTCCCTTAATTTTTTGTACTTACGAACTTCCTTGTTGATCTGGTCACGTTCATCACGGTACTTGAGTGCTTTGTCGAGATTTTCCTTAATACTAGCGTTTAATTCATCCCTAGTCTTTTTAAATTCACGAGCGTTCTCATTCAGATAGTCACGTTCTTTGGTCAGTACTTTAAGCTGTTTTTCGAGTTCTTTTTTGTTTGAAAGTAGTTCTCCGAAACTTTTTCCAGCATCAGGATTAGGTTCAGCTTTTACATCTGGAGATGGTTTTTCTGATTTTTCCTTTTCATCCTCTTTATCTTCTTCAGAGTCTTCGTCATCCTTTGCAGGTTTTTCATCAGAACTTTCTTCTGCATCAGCTGCTTCTTCTTCAACTGTTTCTGTGGTTTCTTCTGGTTCAGCTGCTTCTTCTTCAACTGTTTCTGTGGTTTCTTCTGGTTCAGCTGCTTCTT
>WASR01000221.1:0-4896 GCA_009712615.1 Methanobacterium sp.
GAAAATAATACAAAACATAGGTGTTAAATCATCTTTCACGAGAGGTGTATTGATGAGAAGAAAAGAAACCATAAATTTAGTAAAATCTAGAGATAGAGGCCCATTAGAATTTGAATCCCATGCCTCTGAACACGAAGGCGATGTGATGGCAATCGCAAAAAAAACTGAGGCAACAGCTCCTCAAACAGCCACAATAAAAGAAGCTGCAGAAACAATGGTAAAAAACAAGTTTCGCAGACTTCCTATAACCAACCCTGGAACTGGTCAAATCCTAGGAATAGTAACATCCATGGATATACTTGACTTTCTTGGAGGAGGGAACAAATACAAAATTCTGGAGGAAAAATATCCTGGAAATTTCCTTGGAGCAATAAATGAATCAGTTAAGGAGATAATGACAAGGGATGTTGAGGTGATAACCCATAAGGATTCCATAGAACATGCCATCGATCTAATGAGAAAAAAAGAAATTGGCGCCTTACCTGTTGTTGATGCTGATCAGAAAATGGTGGGAATAGTTTCTGAAAGAGACTTTGTAAATCTGTTATCTGGCATCCTTACAGACGAGGTTGTTGAGGATTACATGACAAAGAATGTCATATCAACAACTCCTGGAACTAGAATTGAAGGAGCCTCAAAAATAATGGTTCGAAATAAATTAAGGAGAATTCCAGTTGTAGGAGAGGAACGTAAAACTTCTCATCCTGAAAAAGATAAAATAATGGGAATTGTGACTGCAACAGATATACTGGAATTCCTTGGGAAGAACAGTGCATTTGAAAGGATGATTTCCAATGATGCAGAAGATGTGTTGAACACCACAATAACTGAAATAATGGAGAGCGATGTAATTGCCACCACAGCAAATACTAGGCTAGGAGATCTCTGCACGTCTATGGAGCATGAAAATATTGGAGGATTGCCAGTAGTATACAATGGGGAATTGGAGGGTATTATCACTGAAAGGGATATATTAAGGGCTGTAAGTAAATTAAAACCCTAATCGTCGGTTCAAAATATCAAAACCATTGTGAGGTGGTTGAATGATGGAGATTAGTGAATTAATGAATCCTGAAGTATTCGTGATTCAGGAAAACCAGCATGTGAGTCAAGCAAGAAATCTGATGATTTCCCATGGAATCAGTAGGGTTGTTGTGGTCGATGGAAATGGAACACCAGTTGGAATGGTAACAGAGAAGGATCTTACCAAAAAACTCAAAGGAAAAGGGCCACAATGGAAAACAAGACCATTGGACAAGATATCAATAAAGAGGGTTATGAGTACAAATCCTATTACAGCAAACCCTGATGAAGATGTGCAGAAGGTCATTGAACTATTGATCAAAAATCACATAGGATCTGTACCCATTGTTGATGAAGATGGATTAGCAGGGATAATCACTAAAACTGACCTAATGAAAATTTACACCGACAAATTAAGAGGTAAATGGAAAGTTTCAGACCTTATGACGAGAGATGTGATTACAGTAAATGAAAATCACAGTATAGCTCATGTTATAAGATTAATGGAAGAAAATCGAATAGGTAAAATGATTGTAATTCGTGATAACGAACCTGTGGGTATAATAACTCATGAACACATATCATTTGCTTACATAGAAGATCCTGAGAAAGGGGTTAATGTCGAAAAAATTTACTTCATCAGAAATTCAGAAGATGGTCAGAGTAAAAAGAATTTTAGAGTGGTCTCGATGATGACAGCTGGTGACATCATGGAAAACCACATGATTAAAATTTCTTTAGATGAAGATGCAGCAGTTGCGGCTGATATGATGGTTGATAATGATATAAATGGATTGGCTGTGGTAAATGGTGATGTTTTAGTGGGTGTTATTACCAAAACTGACCTAATTAAAGGTATTCAATAGATAAACAAGTTTAGGGGGAATATAATGCACGTAAAAGACATAATGAAGGAAGAAATTGTACTGGTAGATAAAGATCAGAACATCCCAGACGCCCTAAAACTGATGAAAAAACACAAAATATCCAGACTGCCAGTTGTAAACACCAATTCTGATCATGTGCGTGAACTCGTAGGGATGGTTACAGAGAAGGATATAGCCATGAGACTTGGATCTTCCAAATATGGGAAATTACCACCATCACATTTCCATGTTTCAACTGTAATGGAACAAGATCCTCTGGTTGTTAAAGCTGATCAAAACATTGGTACAGTTGCTCAGATAATGATCGAAGAAAAACTCGATGGAATGCCTGTTGTAAGCAAAGATGAAGTCATAGGAGTTCTTACAAAAACCAGCTTCTTGGAGATATGCAGTGGCAAACCCTACAACGTGACCAAGATTTCCGATAGAATGCAAAGGAAACTCATCACAGTGAGTCCAACAGACAGGCTGGTACATGCGAGAAGATGTTTAATAGACAACGGAGTGGGAAGGTTACCAGTAGTAGAAGATGATGTTCTTGTTGGTATTTTAACAGCAAAGGACGTTGCAAATGCCATGATATCCTTCAGAAAAATTGTGCCGGATAAGTACAAAAATTCAAGGATTAGAAATCTGCTGGTTGAAGATGTAATGACCCAAAACGTTAAAACCATCGATCCAGAGTCAACACTGGAACAAGTATCAATCATGATGCTTGAAAATAGATTCAGTGGTATTCCAGTGGAGGATGACGGTTCACTGGTGGGAATAATAACGAAGACGGACCTTATAGAATACATTGCAGAACTTGAGGAGGTTGGTTGAATTCAAGACAACATCCAATGTTCTAAATGCGGCCATGACATGATTGTAGAAGTGGGAAAATCAAAATCTCACAAAATTTTTTTTTTAAGTTGCAGGGTATGTGGCCAAGAAAGTGAAGTATCAATGCCCGATTTCATAATTAAAATACTTCCCAAAATGTTGGATCTGAAATCTGAAAATCTTGAAAGATCCTTTAAAAATGGAAACATTAAGTTCTACAGTGGACAGGGAGTTGAGGGGCTACAATTCAGAAAGGACGTAGGACACATTGAATCTGGCACCATGATCTGTTTTGGAAGTAAAATTGAAATAGTGAGGGGATTTCCCAAAATAAGGAGGACTCTTCTTTTAAATCCATCCCTTATGAAACACTTCAAAACCGAAGTTGCAGTGGAAGAGAAGATGAATGGATACAATGTTAGATTAGCATTGGTGAACCAAAAAATAAAGGCGTTCACTAGAGGGGGCTACATATGTCCTTATACAACCAAAAAAGCTCCTGAAATATTGGATATGGAAAATTTTTTCGATGACAACCCTGAACTCGTGATATGCGGGGAGATGGTTGGAACTGAAAATCCATACGTGACCCATCACTACAGGGAAATTGGAAAATTAGGTTTTAGAATATTTGATCTGAGGTACAAAACTACCAATCAACCTCTGACAATAAAAGAAAAATACCAATTATTAAATTCTTACAACCTTCCAGCCGTTAAATCTTATGGTATCATCCCAATTGAAGAGGCTGTAGAAAGAATATTTGGGATAATCGAAGAAATGGATCTTGAGGATAGGGAGGGAGTAGTTATCAAGGATCCAGAGATGGTGATCGAACCTGTTAAATACACTAGCTCCCGGGCACATCTGGGTGAAATAGAGTACGCTTTCAATTATCCATTTGATTTTGGTAGATCATTCTTCTTTAGCAGGGTGATAAGAGAAGGATTTCAGGCATTTGAACTTGGTGAATCAGAAGAGGAAATTAGAAAAAGGGCTCACCTTTTGGGAGAATCCATATTGTTTCCAATGGTTAACACTATTAAGCATGTTTCAGAGGATAATTCTGCATATGAAGATATTGTGATCCATGTTGAAAATAATAATGAAGCAGAAGAATTTGCAAGACATTTAAGAGATCTTGGTGTGGTTGCAATTGTCCAGTCTTTCAACAATGGGAAAGCAGTTATAAGAAGGATACATCAATCTACAACTGATAGAATATCAAATTATATAAGGGGTGGATTGTACTGACCAGAAACATCGAGGACGAAACTCATAATAGTAAAGGTTCTTATCATCAAAAGGGGATAGATGCGACTCAAAAACAAGAAAAAATAGGATTCTTTGGGCCTGCAGGAACATTCACTGAACAGGCAGCAAACCTGGTCGGAAATGATCTTTTAGGGTTTGATTCGATTTTAGACGTTTTAGAAGCTGTTAAAAACGGAGATGTGGATATGGGTGTGGTGCCCATTGAAAATTCTATAGAGGGTCCTGTTGGTGTTACTCTGGATTTGATGGTGCATGACTACGACTTAAAAATTAAGAGGGAGATCATAATTCCCATAAGTCACAATCTTTTAATCAATAAAGATGCGACCATTGAGGATATTAAATATGTCTATTCTCATATTCAAGCACTTTCTCAGTGCAGGAAATTCACTGACAGTATGGGGGTGGTTGTCAATTCGACACCAAGCACATCTGCAGCTGCAGAAATGATAAGAGGTAGGAAGGATAGTGCATCCATTGGAACAAAGAGAGCTGCAGAAATTTATGGCCTCAAAATTGCTGCTTCAGATATTCAGGATTACAAAAATAACGTAACAAGGTTCATTGTTTTAAGTAAAACTGATCATGAATTAACAGGTAACGATAAAACATCCGTGGTGTTTTCAATGATGGAAGATAAGCCTGGAGGACTTTATCACATACTTGAAATATTTGCGAAACATGGTATTAACCTAACCAAAATTGAATCAAGGCCATCCAAGGAAAAGCTTGGTAAGTACATATTTTTCATAGATTTTGAGGGGCACAGAACTGATAAATCAATCAGCAATATTTTGGATAACATAAACTCCAAGGTTGGATTTCTGAAAATTTTAGGTTCATATCCAGCACAGCGCTATTGATGAATGCAAGGGTTTGTTTGATT
>WASR01000221.1:4906-6850 GCA_009712615.1 Methanobacterium sp.
TTATTGTATCTTACTATTTTTAGTCCACTTGAAATTAGTGGTGTAGGTTGTTTTGGTAATGAAGTTAAGTTAAGGCCATGATTGGGTTTATTTAAGAGTAAAATCTGGAAATGATTCATGGTAAAAGTTTTATATTTTAAAAGTAGATCATAATAAAAAGTGTTTACTATTTTTGGGAATGACCCTAAAAATTGTAAGGAGAATGTAATATAAAAACCTCCTACACAAGGGAGAGGATTAATATAGTTTCAGATAAAGATAGATTATTAAAAAGCTTAAAAAAGCTTGAAACCCAATTTGCCGATGGTAAAGTATCAAAAAGGCAATACAGTCGGGAAAAGAGGGTTTTAGAAGATAAATTATCAACTATTTTGGCTGCAGATCGGATTAAAAGGCTACAGGGAAAAACTGTGGATGAAACTCCTCTTGAATCAGAAATTAAGAAGGAGAAAGAAGATACTGTAGAAAAGGAAGAATTGATAAAGAAGTATGTTACGACTCCCAAGGAAGTTCCTGTTGAACCGAAATCATCTGGAATGTCCAAGGGAAAAGTTGCTCTGATTGTTTTTTTAGTTGCAGCATTTTTTGTGGGAACTGGTTATGGTGTTTATGTCATGAGCATGCCCTCAAACAACTCGTCTGTGACCATGACAGTTAATGACAGTGCATTTCCTGTTATAAACAACACTACCAACACAACTGCCAACACAACAATTACTACCAACAAAAACACTACAAAAACAACTAGCACGACGAAAAAGAACAGTTCCTCTACAACAGGAACACCAACTAAAACAAGTAACAGCACAGGATAGTTTGCAGTTATTGAGGTGTAAAAATTGAAAAAATATTTAGTTATCCTATTCATCCTACTATGTTCAGTGGTGATGGTGTCTGGATGTGTGACAGACAACAAAAAAACTAACGAAACCCAAACCTATTCCCAGAACAATGTTTCTTTCAACTATCCTGGTGAATGGTCAACTGCAAATCCAACTGCTCCAAATGCTATAGCAGCAGTAGCGGATCCCAATTCTATTCAATCAGGCAGCCCATCTACAGTTGTTATAATACAAAAACCAAATGCCACAGCATCCAATTTATCTGAGGTATATGCTTCAAACTATGCCACATTTTTCAATAATACAGGATACCAGCAAGTATCTGAAGGAAACATCACTGTAAACGGCACCAATGCTCTTGAAAACGTTTACACAACTAATTCAACAAATCCAAGGGAATATAGGGCAGTATGGTTAAATGAAAATGGTACAATCTATGTGATACTTTGTATTGCTAATCAAAGCGACTTCAAGAATGAACAAGCCAATTTCAACCTGATTATCAACAGTTTCAGTGCAAAGTAAAATGGGCCTTGTAAACTGAAAATTGCAATTATTTGAGGAATATTTAAGGAATTTAAATCATGGATGCCCATTAAATTAAGGTAGGATCATGGTTTCTTCATTTTTTTTTACATATAGTCCAGCTAGATTGCCTACACAAATTTATCAAGGTTTCATCAAATGCAACATTATATATTATAAAATTAAATAGAATAGTATCAAATTAATATCACTATATTATTAATTATGGAAGGAGAGCCCAAATAAATCATAATCCCCTGTTTTATTTTCCCATCATAACAGATAGGTGATGTGCAAAATAGGGGAAATTTATGAATTAAATGAGTTTAAAAGGTTCTTATTCTTTAATACCATTACTTGTATGAATTTTTATTATCTTATAAATTTCTCATGACTCAATTGGTTTTGTTGGGAGTCAAGGGACCTAATCTAATCTTAATAACTATCTGTACCGATCATACAAATAACAATAAAGGAGGAATATGAATGGTTTTACCAGTATGTGATGTCTGTTTAAAAAGTGGAATTTTATGTCAGGGTTGTGAGAACAAACTTGAAAGCGGTGAAATCTCACAAA
>WASR01000221.1:6860-8330 GCA_009712615.1 Methanobacterium sp.
ATTGATTTGGACATTGCTAAGGTTCTCTTAAAACTTGGTGACGGAAAAATTGGATTTAAAAAAACCATCGAAGTTGGAGATATTGTTATAATTGTTACAGATAAAGATCAGGTTGGAAAACTCATAGGCAAAAATGGTAAGATTGTGAGAGAGCTTTCCAGAACTGTAGGCAAAAAAATTAGGGTGGTAGGTCAAGATTCTGATTTGAAATCTGTAAGTAAAGATATTTTGTCCCCTGCAAGGGTTTCGGGAATTAATGTTGTGTATGGTAAAGATGGTGAGGATAAATACAAGATCAGGGTAATGCAGGAAGATTCAAGAAGGCTTCCTGGAAGACTTGATGTGCTTAATGAAATAATTGAACTTCTAACAGGCGAAAAAACTGTTTTGGTAGTTGACAGAAACTGAAGGTGGGTTAAATGGAAATTGTGCTCTGTGTTACAGGAAGTATTGCAGCAACTGAATGTGTTAAATTAGCTAGGGAACTGAAAAGACAAGGCTTTGATGTTAAGTGTTTCATGAGCGAAGATGCCTGTAGCATACTTCATCCAAATGCCATGGAATTTGCAACAGGCCAGAAGGTGGTAACAGAACTTACAGGAGATATTGAGCATGTAAAATATGCACAGACCGATCTGATACTGGTAGCGCCAGCCACAGCAAATATCATAAGTAAATTTGCCTACAAAATAGCAGACAATCCAATAAGCACCCTTTTAATAACTGGATTTGGCTATCAAACACCAACCGTATTTGTTCCATCCATGCATGAGTCCATGTACCGTGCTATTTCACAGAATATCGATGGGTTAAAACAGGAAGGAATAACATTTTTAGAGCCCAAAAGAGAAGAAGGCAAGGCTAAATTTCCAAACATTAATGACATAGTGTTGCAAGCTTTACGAGAAACATCTGGGGGTAAATTAAGGGGTAAAAAAGTTATAATCAGTGCTGGAGGAACTTATGAAGCAATAGATTCTGTAAGGGGAATTACTAACATGAGCTCTGGTAAGATGGGTCTTGAAATTGCTCGTGAAGCCTTCATACAGGGTGCTGATGTAACAATGGTTAATGGCAGGGTTGATGTTCCAATACCGGGCCTATTTGAAAGGGTAGATGTGACTTCAGCTGAGGAAATGATGTATAAACTCAAAGATCTTCTGCCAGAAAATGATATTTTCATATCTGCAGCAGCTGTTTCAGATTTCAAATTAGATGATGTTGATTCCAATAAAATATCTTCAGATGATGATCTCACCATCAACTTTAAACCAGGACCCAAGATCCTAAACATGGTGAAGAAAATTAATCCTAACATATTCCTGGTAGGATTTAAAGCAGAATCCAATATTTCAGAGGAGGATTTAGTAATTTCTGCAAGGAAGCAAATTGAAAAATCTGGGGCAGATTTCGTTGTTGCCAACGACATCAACATTGAGGGATCAGGATTTGGTGCGGATAAAAATCAGG
>WASR01000221.1:8340-14024 GCA_009712615.1 Methanobacterium sp.
AAGAAGATAGTTGAAAAGATTATTAATAAGGCTTGAACTTTTTTCATTTTTATAAAAATAGAAATGAATCAAATCTTTTTTTAAATACTATTCAATTTACTAGAAGGCAAATTCGCATACAATTGCCAGATGGTCCTTTTCGTAGGGTTCAAGTTTGATTTTTTCCAGAATTCTAAATCCTCCAGATTTTAACTTGGTTTCTTCCTCTTTAAAAATCTTTTTTGGAGATTTTGTAACGTCTATACTCCGGGCTTTGATCATTATTATTCCAATCCCTTCAGACTTTAAATAGAGGTTCATGTTGTTCATGAACAGTTCGGATTGCCTTGGTTGTGCAACGTCAGAGTAGACCACATCAACTTTTTCCATTAGATGGGCGTAATTTTTAGGTTTGGTTGCATCTTCTAGAAGGGGAATCAAATTGGTTCTAGCCTTGGAAATTTCAACCATTTTCCTCATCATCCTCGGGGAAAACTCTACACACCAAATAATGCCATCAGGACTTATATCTGAAATATGTGATGGTGTGGTTCCTGCCGATGCACCTAAATAAAGAATTTTGGAATCAGTTTCAAATGGGTAAATTTTCATTCCATTCATCAGGGCAGCACCCAATTTCGAACGGCGCTGATCCCATATCCTGAATTCATCACCTTCATGTTCTACCAGTTTCTCCCCATAAACTTTCTGTCCAATATTAAGGTTTTTGGTGGCTATATGATCCTCAAACACATACAAACCATTATAATCTTCCAAACTTTCCATTTTAAAACTCCATCAATTCTTATTATTTTTTTCTATAGGAATTTATTCTTGAATTAACTTGTATCAATAGACCATGAAATGAAAGATATCATGATCCAAACCATCCCAATAATTGAAATATCACCTAAATTTAATGATAGTTGGAACGGTAGTAATATCAATTTGAAACCAACATTCTAATTTAAACCATCTATGAATTACTGGGCCACATCCACTCGCCCAAGAGATACATGTCAAGCATTCGATCCATTCAATTTAGGGATCGAGTTGAATTCAATAATAATCTTTAATGTTCTTTTTGTACTTGTCACGCTTCTTTTTCTTCTTTTTACCAGATTTTTTACCTGATTTGGAATCCTTATCACCAAATCTATCTGGTTTTTTTGATCTTTTTGGGAAAGGATTATCCTTTGTAATTTCTTCCAACCTTTTTTCAAAGTCCTCAATTATTTCTGGATCGTAATCCCCAGAATAAACATCCTTACGGACTGCAAGTGAAATTTTTAAAGCAAGTGTCCGGGCTATTTTTCCCCTAAGCCACCATTTAGCACTCCTGACCGATGGATGTTGAAAGATGAGCCCATGCTTTGGAGGGTTTTCTCCGGTCTTTAAATGCCTGAAAAGGGCTTTTTCTGCTCCAAGAACTTGAACAGTTCCTGATGGCATTTTAGAAAGTTTTTCAACACCGCCAACATGTGCTATTAATTTGGCCCCCAGTGATGCACCTGCAAGTTCCCTCAAATTAGGAGCAATTTCCTCCATCCTCTCATCAACGTAGGTGTTAAGGGATTTTTTAGTGTTTTGGAGAGATTGAATGGATGATGCAAATTCCATCACCATCTTAAGGTCGGGCTCTGAAATGGTAGCACCCACACTATCAGAAATAAATTTAGAATTAAAATCTTCATTTAACGTTCCAGAGTTAATTATGGCTTCCCTATCACCAAACACAGAAACTAACTCAGCGTAACGTTCATGATTTTTTATCCCATCCATTTCAGGGAAATGAATGGCGTACCATTCTCTCAACCTTTCAACCAATTTGCTTATTGTTTCATCAAGTTCTTCTATTGAATTAATGGCCTGAATTAGGAACATGTCCTCAGATTCAGATGCTTTCCTGATTTTGTTGTTAGTGAGATCAATGGCAACTTGCTTCAGGATGGATCTATGATCTGAACCTTCATCAAGAAATCCAACAGCCAATAATATTTCTTCCATGTTGGATCGGAAAAAGTCCCCTCCCAAATTGGGGGTTTCAAATTCAAATTTGTAATTATCCTTCAGATGGGAGTATTTGGAATGGGGTAATTTGGTTTCTATTACCACGGAATCATATTTGTCCACCATTCTCTTTAGCAACGATTCTTCTTCAATGCTAAGATTTCCAGCATCGATCTTTCCTATCCTTTCAATCAGTTTTTCCCTTGGGAAAAGTTCATAATCTAAGACTACACAATTTTCATCTAGGCATATGAATCCTGCAAAGGAGTAGGTTACATAACACTTCATAGATTTAATGTTTGTATTTTCAAGATTTAAACTTTGTTCAAGGGGTGACTGTAGTGGAAATAGAATTATGTGGTATTAAAATGAAAAATCCCACGATGTTAGCAGCGGGAATATTGGGAAGCACGGCATCATCCCTTAATTGGGCCGCTAAAAGTGGGGCTGGAGCAGTGGTTACAAAATCATTTGGTTTAAATTCCAACAAAGGCTATTCCAACCCCACAACAGTTGAAGTTACTGGTGGAGTCATAAATGCAATTGGACTTTCCAATCCCGGCGTGGAAAATTTCCAAATGGAGTTGAAAAAACTGGATGGATCAGTACCGGGTATTGCTTCTATTTATGGTGCAAATCCCGAAGAATTTTCAAAAATAGCCAAACAAATTCAGGAAGATGTTGATGCCATTGAACTCAATGTTTCGTGTCCCCATGCCATGAGTGGATGTGGAGCAGCAATTGGTCAGGATCCAATACTCACTTCAAGCGTAGTCAGTGCAGTAAAGGAATCTGTTGATGTTCCAGTTTTAGTTAAACTGACTCCAAACGTCACTGACATTGTGGAAGTTGCGGTGAGTGCGCAAGATGCGGGGGCTGATGCCATAACTCTTATAAATTCATTGGGACCTGGAATGAAGATAGACATAACCACAGGAAAACCAATTTTGAGTAACAGGTTTGGTGGAATGTCGGGCCCTGCAATAAAACCTGTGGCTATTAGATGTGTTTATGATGTTTTTGATGCAGTAGAAATCCCAATAGTTGGGGTTGGAGGCATAAGGAATTATGAAGACATTTTAGAATTTATATATGCTGGTGCGACTTGTATTCAGATAGGTACATCTATTATGTACGAGGGCATGGAAATTTTTGGGAAAGTAGTTGACGACCTTGAAGTATTCATGGAAAACATGGGATACACAAAACTGGAAGAAATGGTTGGAATAGCCCACAAACAATAAACTAATAAAAAATTATAGCAGCTGATAAAAATGCACGTTCCAAAAATTGTAGAAATTAAACGGGTTGTAATAGAATCTCCCACTGTAAAAACTTTTATTTTTGATTGGGAGGTGAATAACGAAGTTCCAGGCAATTTCATGATGGTCTGGAATTTCAAGGATGAAAAACCAATGTCCATTTCACTGATTGATCCAGTTAACAATGAGATTGGAATATCAATAAGGGGAGTTGGAGAGTTCACCAATCAGGTCCATAATCTTAAAGAGGGAGACCTCCTAGGATTAAGGGGGCCCTATGGTAGGGGATTCCATATGGCCGGTCCTAAAATATTGGCAGTGGGAGGTGGTGTAGGAATGGCACCAATCGTAGCATTTACAGAGGAAGCCTCCAGAATGGGATTTTCTGTGGATGTTGTGAGTGCTGCGGGTACAGCGAATGAACTTCTTTTCGTAGAACGAATCCAAAAAACCGGATCAAAACTGTTAACTTGTACAGACGATGGATCCCACGGATTTTGTGGGTTTGGAACAGAACTTGCAGACATTGCACTGTCTGAAACAGATTATGATATGGTTGTTGCATGTGGGCCTGAAGTCATGATGAAAAAATTGTATAGTACAGTTTTGAAACTTGATATACCTGCTCAATTCTCTCTTGAGAGGTATATGAAATGTGGAATGGGACTTTGTGGGCAGTGCTGTGTGGATGATCTGGGCTGGAGAGTTTGTGTTGAGGGTCCGGTTTTCTGGTCAGATGAGTTGAAAATGATATCTGAGTTTGGGAATTACAAACGTGATGCATCTGGAGTTAAACACAATATTTAATGGATTAAGAGTACTAAGCAGTGATATAACATGATAGGTGGACTTAAACACAATATAACTTCAGCAATTTTTATTATAATATTGTTAATGGTTGTATCAGCTATTTTACTAACTCCAATGTTGAGTATGGTTATTTTAGGAGCTATATTTGCATATGCAATACGTCCACTTTCTCGCAGATTGCAACCCTACACCAAGTTTCAGTCACTAGCAATCTTTGTGGGCATGATAATAGTTATATTTCCTTTAATTGTAATATTATTGATATTCATCAACACAATTATATCTGCAGCGCCGTCTTTGATTGTTTTTGTAAAAAATCTGAATTTAAGCAGTTTAAACAGTACAACACTCCAAAATTATCCCTTAATTAAACAGTACTTTCCGGCTTCAACATCATCCCAGATGATCAACTCACTTGTAAATTCCATATACGTTGGAATGGGTGATGTTGTAAGGAGTGTAACTGAGTACTTGCTAGGATTTGTACAGTCAATACCCACGCTTCTTTTACAGTTATTCATATTCTTCGCATCAACATTCTACTTTGCGAGGGACGGTGACAGAATTTGGGAATATATGAATTACATAATACCCGAAGATCGAAAACATTACTTCAAAACACTTCTTAAGGAAATTGATCTGGTATTGAAAAGCATATTCTTCGGACACTTTGTAACAGCCGCTTTGACTGGAATAATATCTGGTATTGGATTTTGGGTCATGGGATATCCATATCCACTATTTCTGGGAACTTTAACTGGATTCTTCCAATTAATGCCAATAATTGGGCACTGGCCAACAATTGTGGCTTTGGCACTTTATGATGTGGTCATAGGAAACTTTTTAAGGGCTGCCGCAGTTATTTCACTCGGGGTTATTTTGAGTTTGATGGATATGTACGTCAGACCGAAGGTAGCTGGAAAGTATGCAGATATCCATCCACTCATATTCCTTTTGGGTTTTATCTGTGGACCACTTGTACTTGGACTCGTTGGATTTGTCATAGGGCCGCTGGTACTGGGAGTAACATACGCCGCTGTTGTAGCGTACAAAAAGGAAAATCAAAATAAGAACCCTGAAAAATTAATAGAATCCAATGTTTCTGAAGAAAAAGAGGGGAGTAACTGAAACTCCCGTTAAATATTTACACTAATTTTATTTCTATGGAATTTGCATTTATGCTGTGTATGGATCCCGATGAATCAGTGAAACTCACAGCAAAACCACCTATTGAAAATGGATTGGAAACTGTGGCGTTTGGACCGAAATCTTCTTGAACTTCTTCATCAGTGGGTATGTGCAATATGTAACTATAACTTTTTGTTTCATTGACATTTAATGTTCCTATGGTGTTATCAAAGTTTTGAGAACTGATTTTAACATTTTGCACAGCTGCACTACCTTCATTTGAAATGGTGTAATTTATGGTGACGTTATCTCCCTTTTTCGCTGTTTCTGGGCCTGATTGTTTTGCTACTATCTTTACAACCCCTGAACTGTTTGAAACAGTGTTTTGGCTGTTGTTTGTAATTGAACTGTTGTTTTTTGTAATGTTGTTGTTCCCAGTTAAACTGAATGCAACTACTCCTGCAACCAACAAAACAATTACCACCACTATTAACG
>WASR01000229.1:0-6695 GCA_009712615.1 Methanobacterium sp.
GTTTAGGAATGATTCTTTTGTGTATTATACCCGCAGTTGATATTAAAAATGGTAAATGTGTGCAGTTGGTTCAGGGAAAACCTGGAACTGAACAGGTGATCATAGACAATCCCCATGAAGTGGCAAAAAATTGGGAAGATAAAGGTGCTGAAATACTTCATGTAATTAACCTTGATGGTGCCTTTGGAGAGGGCTCTAAAAATAGGGAAGTCATTGAAAAGATTATTGACACAGTTTCTGTTCCTGTTCAGCTTGGTGGAGGAATAAGAACAGTGGATGATGCTGCGAACCTCCTGGATTTAGGTGTTGAGAGGGTTATTTTAGGTACTATGGCAGTTGAAAATCCAGAACTGGTTGATCAATTAGCTGATGAGTATGGTAGTGACAGCATCATTGTTGCCCTGGACAGTAAAAATTCAGAGGTGGTTGTTAAGGGATGGACTGAATCCACGGGAAAAACAGCACCGGAATTGGGTTTATCACTTCAAAAACATGGTGCTGGAGGAATTTTGTTCACAAATGTGGATGTTGAAGGGCTTCTGTCAGGTTTTAATATGGATCCACTCCTGGAATTGTTAGATGCGGTTAACATTCCTGTCATATACTCTGGAGGAGTTACAACACTGGAAGATATTGAGACACTGAGTAAAACCAGGACCTTTGGTACTGTGATAGGCTCTGCTCTTTATAAAGGCAGAATAGACTTTGAAACTGCCCTTAAATTTCAGGCTGTTCACAATTTCTAACTGCAATGCAAAATAAACCCAGTTTACAACCTTATTATTCAATTTTATAAAACCCAAATTTTTTTTTATTTAATCTGTTTAGATGGATTTTAGAGTCTGTAGCTTTTAAAATATCAGTTATGAGTCTAGTTGCATTTCTATGTTCTGAAACTTTGATTTAATGATTTTAATAGGAACTTATCTCCAAATTATGGTCTTTATTTCAGTTTAACAGTGCATTAATCTGAATTTTGTTTGATTTTGTGTTTTTATTCCTATTTTTGATTTGGATTTTAAGTTTCATGGAAGAATTTAAATACCTCGTCGGCATAGTAAAATGCATGGGACTATCTGGAAAAATACGGTTTAAAACAGCAAAAGTATCAGGAAAACTTGCAAAAAGCTTTGTTAAAGTAGGTAAAGGTATGGGAAAAAGTTTTCCAGGCTATTTATTCCTTAAAATTGGATCATACGATTGTTTAAAAGAGTTGGCAAAAACTCCGAGGGTGGGTAGCATCATTGTTACTGGTACCAACGGAAAAACAACCACCACAAAATTGATAAGTTTGCTATTGGAAAACGATGCACCAATATCATACAACTATGACAGTAACACTTTAAACGCCATTACAACTGGTCTTTTAAGTGATAATATTGATTATGGAGTTTTTGAGTACGGTATCCGTGATGTAGCCCATGCATTTCCAGATGAAGTCTGCAAACTCGTGGCCCCAATAGGCGTTGTTTACACAAATGTTTCAAGGGAACATTCACTTGTGGCCGGTGTTGAAAATCCATTCGATAAATATTTGATGGCTAAGGAACTCCTCTGCACGCCCATGAAAACAGGAATTGTTATCTGTAACGCAGATGACCCTAGAACAGCGTCCATTGGAATAAAAAAAGAGTCCGAAATTAAGGTAAATTACTATGGTTTTGATTTAGAATCTGAAGACGAAACCATGGTCAAGCCAGATGTTGATTGTCCATTATGCGGTTCTAAACTTGAATATACTACCATGTTTTCGAATCATAGGGGAAAGTACAGTTGTAAGTGCGGCTTTGAAAGACCCGAACCTAACATGAGGTTAACAGAATTAACTAAAGAGTTTGATGCTTGGTACGTGACACTGGAAGGTGAAGTGTACAACCATACCACAAGCAATGAAATTCCAGTATTTTTAAAGATAAAAACACCCGCATTTGGACTTTACAATCTTTACAATTTACTGTGTGCAGTGACAACCTACGCATCATTTACAAACAAACCTGAAAATATCGAAAATACAGTTAAAAAAATTACAAGTTCCCTTGATCTTTCCATTTTACCACCTGGAAGGTTTGAAATAATGAAAGTTGGGGACAAACTGGTTGGAATGGGTCAGGGAGATAATGGGGATGCACTAAACGCAAATGTTCAGTTCATGTGCGAATATGTTAAGGATGATCTTGGATTTATCTACACCACCCCTGACACAGGTGAAGATGAAATCTTTGAGGATCATCTGCAATCTGTTATTGCAGCCAAACCCAAGAAGGTTTACGTTGTTCCAGGAAGAACCTCGGTTGATGCTGCTAAAAGTTACTACAAAATAATCAGTGAATACGTGGATGCTGATTTCTATCCACTTCCATATGAAGAAATGGCTGACAGGCGTTCCAAGATCATCGATCTCATCCTGAATTCACCCTATAAATACGTTTTAGTATCTGGCTGAGGTCCAGAACATTACATGTGGGCCGAACTTAAATCTGAACTCAAAAGCCACATGAATTAAATCTATTTTTTGGGAAAAAATTAGTTAGAAATATCCCCACATTCCATTTTAAAGTAACCACAACTCATAAACCAATATTTTTTTTAAAGCCTCATTGAAGTGATCAAACCAATGAACCAATTTTATACTAAGTTTAACAGTTTCTTACGGTTATGAAACCTCTAAAAAAATAATTTGTGGATATGGAATTTATTTTGTGTAAATGTACTTATTCAACTGCATATCTACTTAAAATATCCACCATTCTGTGGACAGTTCCAGATAATGGACCTAACTTGTTTCCAACTTTGTAGAGTAGTTTTAGGTCTTCTAGTTTTAATCCGCCTATAACTGCCAGTACTCCAAGGTACAAAAATGGAGATAAAACAATTCCAATGAACAGGAAAAGTACAGTTGGCGGGAACAGCATGAAAACAGCCCCCATTATGATTGATGCCAGCAAAATCTTTCCATATTCCATTAAGGGTAGTTTGACATTTGCAAGTTTTAATGTGCTCCACATCAACGTTGCCATGATAAACAGTGATGCAAGGGTTGTTGCAACAGCAGCACCATTAATCCCATATGTTGGAATCAGGGCTAGGCTTAATATTAGATCTAATGTTACACCAGCTACCAATACGTACATTGGTAGCCTCGGTTTTCCAAGACCTTGGGATATGCTGGATGAAATTGTGTAGAGTGTGAAGAAAAGCATTCCAGCTGCAAGGATTTGCAGTGCAGCCACACCTGGTAGAAAATCCTGTCCAAATAAAAGTTTGATTATTGGATTTGCAAACACAACTGTCCCTACACAGAGCGGTATAACAACAAATGAAACGTACCTGTACGACTGTCTGATGTAGGTTTTTAAGAGTACATGGTCCCTCAGACTCATTGCCTCGGCTGTTGCTGGAAGCACCGATGTTGCCACAGCCATGGATATTATGAGTGGAAGTCTGGCAATGGTGCTTGATACATTGAAGTAACCCATTAAATTGCTTTCAGGATAATAATAAGCTATTACGTAGGTTGCCATATCATACAGGGCTAATTCTGCCAGTCCCGTGATCACTACAGGTATTGAAAAAATTATGAGCATTTTAGCTATACCCAACTGATCAGAAAATTCTAACTTGGGGCTTGCCCTCGATAACAGACTTCTTGGTTTGGACAGTTTTCTACGAACATCCCTCTGGAAGAGATAAACTGCTGCTCCGAGTGCTGCCATGAATCCTATGGCAGTACCAATTACAGCCCCTGCAACATATAGCCCTGCCCAAACAAGTAAAATAGCGGCTCCGACCATGAAAATTAGTTCCACTGCCCTTGTTATCAGGATGTTGGTCATCTGATAAAATCCCTGGAAAGTTCCCCTCATGGCCCCAACAATCACGCTGAATGGTGTGATGAGTGCTATGAGTTGGAATGGTACTGTTGCTTCTGGGTTGTTAAGTGCTACAGCAATTGGATGTGCCAGAAAAAATATGATAACACTGAATAAAAGTCCAAATCCTGTCATCATCGTCATTGCAACACTTATAATGGTTTTAACCATCTCAGTATCATTTTGTGCATGATACTCCGATACATGTTTTGCAATGGCCGGGGGCAGTCCTGCACCTGCGATGATGATAAAAAATCCTTGGAGTGGCCAGGTGATACTAAGTATACTGTAACCTGCAGGCCCAAGTAAATTTGCCATTGCCACCTTGTATATGTACCCTCCTATCCTGTAGAGGAATGATCCAATGAGGATGACTATACTGCCCTTAGCAATCTTTGAACTCATAATTATAACCGTTGAAATTTAATTTAGTAGTATGATACTCAACCAGAGTTAACTCTAGTATAGATTTAATGTTTGATGTCTATAATAGTATAATGGATATCAGTGATGTAAAAATTGACTCTGATGGTTTTCCATGATTGAAATTAGAATAATGGACACTTCATTAACTCTGCTAAGAATTAGTGTTTAGTTCTACATGTATAAATACATGGACCAATATATGAAATTCAAATTTCAGTTTTATTTATCAACAGAAAATTCATTTCTAAATTTAATGAGGGGTGTATATTATTAAAGTTATTATGGCGACAGGCACATTTGACATAATTCATCCAGGTCATGGATACTACCTTGAGGAATCTAAAAAAATTGGTGGTGAAGATGCCCATCTGGTTGTGGTGGTTGCAAGGGATTCCACTGTACGATCCAAAAAGAGATTGCCTGTTGTCGATGAAAAACAGCGGCTAGAAGTTGTTCAGATGTTAAAACCCGTGGATGAAGCCTATCTTGGTGATGAAGAAGATATGTTTAAGGTTGTCGAGAAGATCAAACCTGACATCATAACCATAGGTCCAGATCAGAAACACAACGTTGAAAAACTCAAGAATCAACTTAAAGAAAGGGGTATTGAATCTGATGTAGTGAAGGTTACTGGATACAGGAAAGCCGAACTAGACAGTACATGTAAAATTATTAAAAAAGTACAGTCCATGGAATTCGATCCCAAAATATTTGAGGAATGTTGAGAATTAGAAGGAAACCCGTTTTCCTTTTTGAATCAAATCATTTCTAAAAAAAAAGAAAAAAAGAGGGAATTTAATATTTGCTTGTTTTGAAGTTTAACACGTATTGGCTGTTGTAGTTTCCTGCTGTGTCTTTGACTGCACTGGTTGGTATGTATACTTGGTAGTTGTTGAGGCTTAATCTGCTTACTGTCATTTTGAGTGTGATTGTGTTTCCTTTGATGTTTGTTGTTGTTGATTTTGCTATTTTTCCTGTTGAAATGTTTTTGATGTATATCTTGGAGAAGTTAACTCCTTTACTGATATTTTCGCTGAATTTTATGGTTATAGGTGCTGTGAGTGACACATTTTGAGTGTTTTGTGCAGGTGTGGTTTTAACTGGTTTAGGTGCTGTTTTGTCAATGGTGTATATTTTAGTGTACACTGGAGATTTATTACCCGCTAGATCCACTGCAAAGAATTTTAATGTGCTTGTGGATTTGATGCTGATTGGTCCTGTGTATTTAGTGCTACTGGTTGTTGGTGTTTTACCGTTTAAGGTGTAATATATGGTTCCTGCTTTGTTCATGCTGAGTTTAACTGTTTTATTTGTGTTGTATGTTCCGCTGTTTACGTTGGCTGCTGCTTTTGGTGCTGTTTTGTCGATGGTGTAGGTTGCTGTGTAAACCGGAGATTTGTTTCCTGCAAGATCAATTGCGAAGTATTTGAGTGTAGATGTGGATTTAATAGTGATTGGTCCTGTGAATTTATTGCTGCTTGTCGTTGGTGTACTTCCGTTTAGTGTGTAGTATATGGTTCCAGCTTTGTTTGTTGTGAGTGTTACTGTTTTTGTGGAATTGTAGATACCAGATTTAACGTTTGCAGATGCTGTTGGTGCTTTTATATCAATGGTATACGTGTTACTGTAGATTGTAGATAAATTACCTGCTAAATCAACGGCCAAAAATTTCAAAGTCGTTGTATTTGAGATGGTAATCGGTCCTGTGTACTTGGTACTGTTTGTTGTTGGTATGGTTCCATTTAGTGTGTAGTAGATAGTTCCATCTTCACTCATGGTTAGTGTTATACTCTGTGTTTTGTTGTAAAGTCCTGATTTAACGTTTGCAGATGCTGTTGGCATGGTTGTATCTATTGTGTAGATGTTGCTTCCTAGGTTTGAAATGTTTCCCGCCATGTCAACTGCAATAAACCTCAAAACAGTTGTTCCTTCTTTACTTATTACAATTGGAGCAGTATAAAGTGTGCTCATGTTGTTTGGTGTGGATCCGTCTAATGTGTAGTAAATCTTAGGATTTGGATCCTTGTTATCAGTTGCAGTTAAGGTTACTGTTTGTTTAGCGTTGTACAAGCCACTTGGCACGTTTGAGTTAACCACAGGTGCAGTTGTGTCTGGATAGATGGTTATGTAGTTGGTAAATGTTTCAGTACTACTTCCACCAGGCCCTGTAACAGTTTCAGATACGCTGTAAACTCCAGCTCCACTGTAGGTCCAAACAGGATTTTGTAGCGTACTGTCAATTATTCCATCGTTGTTAAAGTCCCAAGCATAACCTGTAACATTACCCGATGATTTATCTGTAAACTGCACAGTAACGGGTGCAATTCCAGATGTGCTGTTAACAGTGAAGTTTGCTACAGGTGCAGGCCAGTTCACAGTCACATAATTTGTGAATGATTC
>WASR01000229.1:6795-13857 GCA_009712615.1 Methanobacterium sp.
AGTCACATAATTTGTGAATGATTCTGTACTACTTCCACCAGGCCCTGTAACAGTTAAAGAAACAGTGTAAATTCCAGGTGCACTGTAAATGTGTGTTGGATTTGCATCTGTTGACTTGCTTCCATCTCCAAAGTCCCAGTAGTAGTCGGTTATATTTCCTGTTGATTTGTCTGTGAAATTTACTGTTCCAGGTGCTGTTCCATTGGTGTTGTCTGCTGTAAAGTTCGCGGATGGCGCAGAATAAATTACGTTTACCAAAGTTGAAACTGCCTGGTTATCTGCTGTTGCTGTTATGTTTCCGTTTAGAACATTTGTTGCTGTGAATATGGTTGTTGCTATACCGTTTAATGTGGTTACAGTTACAGGGTTAAATGTTCCCAATGTACTGCTGAATGTGACCGTTGTTCCGTCTGGTATGTAGCCTACTTCAGGATTTATGCTGATGACATCTGTTCCGTTGTAGATGTTGTTGAAACTTACAGTTACAATGCTTGTGGTTCCATTGACAATAGTAGTCTGAGCTGAAGTTATGGTCATGTATATCCAGTTGCTGTAGTCAACTGTTCCGTAGATCTGACTTGCAGGGCTGTTATTGGTTCCCCACCAGTTGAGTTTTGCATTTGCATTTCCTGATGAACTGTAAATGGTACTGCCCGTTGCTCCGTGGTTGTTTGCAAATGTGTTGAAGTGCAGGTTCATGGTTCCCTGGCTGAAAATCGCTCCACCGTTCATATTTGCTGTGTTTCCGCTGAAAATGCTGTTGTTAACATTCAAAGTACCCTGGTTGAAGATTGCTCCCCCATGGTTGGATGTTGCTGCGTTGTATATGAAGGTTGAGTTGTTTACAGTTAAAGTGCCTGTATTGTAAATTGCTCCACCCTTAGCTGTTGCTGTGTTTGCATTAAAGGTACAGTTGTTCACAGTTAAATTACCGCTACTGTAAATTGCTCCACCATTTGTTCCTCTACAGTATGTAAAGTACAGGTTTGTCATGGTGACATTTAATCCCGTGTTAACGGTGAATATTGTGTTTAAGGTTTGTCCATTTATTATTGTGTTTGTTTGACTTGTTCCTATGAGGTTTACATTTTTGGTTATTGTTATTCCGGCGTTACCTGTTCCTGCGTATGTTCCAGAGACTAAATGTAGTGTACCTCCTGAAATTAGATTATTTAGTCCGGTTTGTATTGTTGCGTATGGATTAGCTAATGTACCGTCTCCAGTTGCGTCGTTTCCTGTTGGAGATACGTAGGCATCGTTCAAGAGAACTGTTAAAATGCCTGTTTTTGTGCTGTCCCCATAGGTTGAATCTCCAGCGTAGCTAGCTGTTACATTGAAAATACCTATATCACGAGGTGTGTAACTCATTGTTGCCACACCATTTGAATCAGTTGTAACGTCGTAACTGTTTCCGTTGATGGTGAAGGTCACTGTTCTACCTGCTAAACTAGACCCATCAATGGAAGTGAGGGTTGCTGTTAAATTTGTAGTACTGTCCTTAGCTGTTGTAACATTGGCCACTGTAATTGTTGTTCCCAATCCGTTTATGTATGTTGAAACCGTTTGATTGTCAGTTGTTGCAGTAATTGGTTTAATTTGAGTGCCTGTTGCTGTGAATGCTGTTGTTGCAATTCCGTTGGTTGTGACAGTTGTTAATGGATTTAAGGTTCCTAAAACACTGTTGAATGTCACCGTTGTCCCGTCTATGATGTGTCCATTTGCTGGGTCAATGACTGCCACATTTGTTCCGTTGCAGGCATTGTTGAAACTGACTGTCACAGCTCCGATACTGCCATTTGGAATGGTAATTGGATTGACTGTTTGGGTCATGTATAACCAATTGGTGTAGTCTACTGTTCCGTAAACCTGGGTTGAAGGACTGTTGTTTGAACCCCACCAGTTGTACTCGGCATTCACGTTGCCTGAAGAACGGTATATGGTTCCACTACTATTTGCACGGTTATTTACAAATGAATTGAAGTGTGCAGTTAAATTACTGTTACTTCCGGTGTTGTAAATTGCACTTCCTGTGGATGCTGTGTTGTTTATGATGCTGCAGCTAACCACAGTACTGTTACCAGTGTTGTAGAGAGCCCCACCACTTGATACTGTGTTGTTTATGAAACTACAACCAGTCAATGTGATGTTACCTGTGTTGTACACTGTACCGTATGCATTGACCTTGTTTCCTGAGAATATACAGTTGTTTACAGTGGCGCTGCCTGTGTTGTAAAGTCCTACCCCACTGCTGCTTCCGGTGTTGCCTGAAAAACTGCAGTTATTGAGAGTAATCTTGCCCATGTTGTATATGGCTGCACCGTTGTTTGCATTGTTTCCAATTAAATTACAGTTGGTTACATTCAAAATATTTGAAGCGTTGTTACTGTATATAGCGCCACCAGTATCAGCTGTTGCATTTGCGAGTGTTAGGTTTGTTATCATCAGGGTAACTCCAGAACTCACAACAAATATTCTGCCCGATATATTTGCGTTTATTATGGTGGTGTCTGGGTTTTCTCCCATGAATGTAACGTTATTGGTGACTGTGATTGGTACCCCATTCGTTTTGTAAGTTCCGGATTGTAGGTGTATTGTACCTCCATTTACAACGAAGTTTAGACTTTTTTGTATTGTTGCGAATGGATTGGTGTTTGTTCCATCTCCTGTTGTGTCGCTACCTGTTGTTGAGACATAAACGTCGTTTAATAGAACTGTGATTAGATTGTTCTTTGTTAATATGCTGTTTCCTATATCGTTGGTTGCTGTCAGTGTTACGTTGTATATTCCTGATTTTGTATAGGTGTGTGTTGGGTTTTCATCTGTGCTTGTTGTTCCATCACCAAAGTCCCATAACCAGCTTGTAGGATTGTTACTGCTGGTGTCTGTAAACTTAACTGTGACCGGTGCTGTTCCTTTGGTTGTGTTTGCTGTGAAGTTTGCAACTGGGGATTCCAGTTCGTATTTCTGTGTGTACTCTGGGCTCCAGTTACTTGCCCCGTCAACTGCAATATACCTGAGCGTTGTTGTAGAACCTATTGATATTGGGTCCGTGTAAATATTCGCGGTTCCGCTTGTTTTTGGATCAGTCCCATCCGTTGTGTAGTATACTTTAGTTGCTGTGTCACCATCTCCACCAGTTAATGTAACTGTTTGATGTGTGGTGTACAATCCTCCCAATGGACTGATTGTTACGAATGGTATGGATTTGTCTATTACATAGGTTCTTTGGTATCTTGAACTCCAAATTCCACCAGTATTTACGGCTGCGAAGTTTAAAACAGTTGTGTTCTGTATTGGGATTGGGTTTGAGTATGGAACCCTGTTTGTATTGTTATCGTCTGTTGGGTCGCTGCCATCTGTGGTGTAGTATATTGTTGATTCGGGTTCATCTGAGGTTAAAACAACGTTCTGATCCTGGTTGTAAATTCCCTGATCTGGTGTTGCATTAACACTAGGTGCTGTGCCATTGAACACGTTTATGTAGTTGGTCTGTGTCAGTGTGCTGTTTCCTGCTGAATTGCTTACCATGAGTGTTACTGTGTAGTTTCCAACAGCAGAATAGGTGTGTGTTGGGTTTTCATCTGTGCTTGTTGTTCCATCACCAAAGTCCCATAACCAGCTTGTAGGATTGTTACTGCTGGTGTCTGTAAACTTAACTGTGAGTGGTGATGCTCCCTTGGTTGTGTTTGCTGTGAAGTTTGCAACTGGAACAGTCCAGTTAACTGTTATTAAGTCGTTTTTTATGAGTGTGTTGCTGCCTCCAGGTCCTGTAACTATTTCAGTTACTGTGTAGGTTCCTGGTGTGCTGTAGGTCCATGATGGGTTGGCACTTGTGCTGTCAATTATACTGTCGTTGTTGAAGTCCCAAGCATAGGAAGTGATATTTCCTGTTGATTGATCATTGAACTGAACAGTTAATGGTGATACTCCATTGTTTACATCTGTACTAAACCCAGCAACAGGTTTAGGTATGCCCTGCACATTATATCCGCTTGATGCATCGTTTGACCATTTTAAGTGATAGCCGCTGGCCCATGCATAAGAATCAAAGGATGCTAATGTTTCTAGTCCTGTAAAGGTGTACTGAACTGTTGCAGCCCCACCATTTATTGCTGATGCATTCAAACTTTTGGATATATCTCCTACTTTGAGGTCGATGAACATCAAATACATTGCTGTTGATGGATCTGTGGTATTTTGGCCACTGTAAATTGCCATCATGTTTGAACTTGCAGGTCTTAAAACTTGTGGGCCGTATAAGAAGTCTGCCTTGGTGAATGTTTCATTCAATGCACCGTTTACATATGTGTAACTTGTTGGTGCAGATCCTGTGGCATTCCATACGTATCCACTTGAAACTATGTTCACTGCAAAATCATCTGAAATTGGTCCTTTCACTGCTACCAGAAGAATTGTATCGTCATTAAATCCTCTTCCTCCAGTGGTGGTTATGTAAAACACTCCAGATTGTGATTGGGTTTTTGTACTTTGTCCATTGATAGTTGAAGCATTGTTTGTTATGTGTAACTGGTTATTTCCGCCTGAAACAAAGTAATATGTATTATTTGGTCCTCCATCAGCATACATTGTCCCATTTTTATTTGACATCAGTATGTAGATGTTTTGGTAGGCAGATATGATGTTGCTGACCACTTGTACGTAGTTTGTTTTTGTGAGGGTGATTCCACCTTCGCTGTTGGTTGCTGTTAAACTGACTGTGTAATTCCCTACCCCTGTGTACTTGTGTGTAGGGTTTTGCAGGGTGCTGGTATTTCCATCTCCAAAGTCCCATGACCATGAAGTGATACTGTCTCCAATGGATGTGTCTGTGAAGTGTGCTGTTAAATTGCCTACTCCCCATGTTTTATCCACTGTGAAATTGGTTGCAGGTGGAGGATAGTAATGAACAGCAATTAAATTGTAGTTTAAAAGGGAACTGCTACCCATATCGTTACTTGAAATTAAATTGACAGAATAATTTCCGGCTGTGTTATATGTGTGTATTGGGTTTTGCAGTGTGCTGGTATTTCCATCACCAAAGTCCCATAACCATGATGTTGGGTTGTACTTTGATGTGTCATTGAACTGCACAGTTAAAGGAGCTACCCCTGCAACTGGAGTTGCAGTGAAGTTTGTAACTGGTGCAGTATCTTTAATAGCATATAATTTTCCATCGTTGCTTCTTACGTAGAGTGTTCCATCTGCTGAAATTGCAGGTGTGCCATATATTATGTTTCCTGTTGTGTAATTCCATTTTAGTGTGCCGTTTGGATTTAATGCATAAACCTTGTAGTCGTTGTCTCCGAAGTATACAGTTCCATCTGAACCTATGCATAGACTTCCGTAACTAGCAATATGGCTTCCAGTAGTGTATATCCATTTAATATTACCATATGGGTCTAATGCATAAACATTGTTGTCATCCGCACCCAAATATATGGTTCCATCATTTGAAATGGCTACAGAATTGGAAATATTACTATTTGTGGTGAAAGTCCATTTGAGTTCCCCATTTGGGGTTATCGCATAGAGGTTGTGATCTGAACTTCCAACGTAGATGGTACCATCAGAACCTATTGTTGGACCTGTAAAACTACCTATGTATCCTCCAGTGGTGTAATTCCATTTCTGAGTTCCATCGGGATTTAATGCATACAGTTTACCATCCATGCATCCAAGATACAGAGTCCCGTCTGCACCTATTGCTGGTGGTCCATTTAAAACCCCTTCAGCCCGGTATGTCCATTTTAAATTACCATCAGAATCTAATGCGTATAATCTTCGGTCATAACAACCCATATATATTGTTCCATCTGCTCCAATGGATACCTGCCCATATATTGCATTAGGGGCAGTGAAGTTCCATTTTTGAGTTCCATTCGGGTTTAAAGCGTATAGAACATAGTTCTGGCTTCCAATGTATATGGTGCCGTCTGCTCCAATTACTGCAGAAGCTGTTACACTGAATCCACCGGTACTTGGCATGTAAAACTGCCATTTTTGTGTTCCGTTTGGATAGTAAGCAATTAAAGATTGTGTAGAAAAGCTTGGAACATATATTATTCCATCAGAGCCTATTGCTGGGCTGGAAAAGGATGTTCCATTGTTACCAGTAGTCCAAATTACAGAGTTGGATTTTGGTCCCTGATAACTTGATTGTCCCCGGGTATCTGTGGCTGTTCCATTCCCTATAACATAATTTACGGTGTATAATGGACTCCAGTTACCTGATGCATCTTGTGCAGCGTATCGGAGAGTTGTTGTTTTATCAATTATTATTTGCCCGTTGTATGTAATTTTTGTCGGGCTTGTTCTTGGATCTGTTGTGTCATTGGCGTAGTATATTGAATTATTTGGATCGTTGGTTGATAGCGTTGTTGTCTGGGTTTTAGTGTATGTTCCTCCATTTAAACTGTTTGTAACAGTTGGAGTAGCTATTGTAATGTAATTTGTCTGTGTGAGTGTGCTGCTTCCAGCTTCGTTAGTTGCAATGAGTGTTATGTTGTAGTTTCCTGGTTTGTTGTAGTTGTGTGTTGGATTTTGATCTGTTGATGTTCCACTGTCTCCAAAGTCCCAGGTCCAACTTGTTGGATTGTTGGTGGATGTGTCGTTAAATTGTACAGCCAGTGGTGCACTTCCATTGGTTGCGTTACTTGTAAAGTTAGCAACTGGTGCGTCTGCTGCACTTACGGCCCCTGCTCCTGAAATACAGAAAAAAAGAGCAAAAACCATCAATAAGATTAGTTTTTCCCTATTCCTAAACAATTTTAACCTCCCATAAAAATATTTAATCACGTCGATATTCATGATCTTAAAAACTATTTAAAGATCAAGACTAATGTTATTCAAACTGAATATAAAAACATATCGAATAAAAGACCATAAATATCCTTAAAATCTTGATTAAACTATATTAATGTGAAAATTAGCACAAAAAAGTTTCAAATTGTAGTATTGTACATATCTGATGATCTTTAATAACACAGAAAAGTTAAAGCCCTCAGTAAATCTTTTAAAAACATCAAACCTTCAATTATGGAGTTAAATATGTATAAAATTAAA
>WASR01000200.1:0-3734 GCA_009712615.1 Methanobacterium sp.
TCTACTTCTGTATTATTAAATTTTTCTATGTGTAATAACGATTAATTAGCCCTACTTTAGTAATAAAACATTAAAATAGAGATACTTGAATAAAAATAACAATATTTGTTAAAAAGAAATCTTAAAAAGCAGTATTTATAAATTCGATCTCGAATAATTGGATTAATCAGGGGTTTGCACAATAATTTTCAATGGATTATCATGGGGTTGTTTGAGTCAATTTCATTTGGCGTTACTCAAACTAAATATTGGATCGAGGCCTAAACCATTATAATTGATATTTAATATTGATATAATCTTGATATGTGTTAATATTTACGAGTTCAAGATTGTTTAAAGCTGGAATTCCCCAAAAAACAACTCCATCTTCTATCATCTTGATTAATAGGGGGTTTAAATTGTCTTTTTGGTGGGGTAAATATTTCAAAAGCAGATCTGAATGGCAGACAAATGGCATTCCAAGACCCTTAGCAGTTTTAAGCAGTCCAGTATCATTCCTGGCCAGTACAGAAACAATGTTTTCAGGATGAGGGTAATTAAGAGCATTTTCAGCCAAATTTTTGTAGGTTTCTGTAGTTACGGTGGGTTGGTCTCCGGCTGCACACAGGATCAAACCTGAAATTGAATTTTGAACTCCATTTAGAAGTGTTTCAGATAATTCAACGTTGTTTTCAGGATTTTTAACAATTTTCAATCGTTCATCTGGATAATCTTCAAGTACTGGATAAATCTCTTCACTAAAATGCCCAAGCACTACTATGCACTCATCAACACCCGATTTTAGCACGTTCGCAATGGTGTGAAGGATAACTGGTTTTCCACCAATATCCATGAGCAGTTTGTGTTTTATTTCAAGGTTACGGGACTTTAAGTCTTCAACCATTCTCCTGTTCTTACCAGCTGCTGTGATCACTGCTGAAACCTTTAAGTTGTTCATCAATTTCATATATCTGTAAAATATGGATAATAAAATAATTGGTTTATTTAGAAGCAGGCTATTGTCATTCAAAAATTAAATAGAAAAAATAAAAAAAATGGTTTATGGGGTGTACTGGATTGCCTGTGCATATATTGACATGCCTGTACCGCCACCAACAGTCCAAAGAACCACTTTTACGGGATAATCAGTTGGATTATAAATTGAAATGCCGGAACTCGGGTTGGCATCCACAGATACTGCGTAAAATCCGCTTGACATTCCGCCTGGAAGTGGGAAACCAGCATCCATGACTGCAGCTCTTAATGCTCTTCCGGATGGACATGCACCGTGTGATGGGTACGATTTAAGTTCGGGGTCGTACACTCCAACAAAGGTAACATTCGTTTTTCCATAAGCTGTTGTGTGTGGTGGTACTATCGTATTGTTCCAACCATCAACAAAAACCCGTGCATTTACTTCACGAAGGCTGTTATCATATTCTGCGTAGTATCCTAAAACACTGTTACCTGATCCAACCACGGTTTGATTGGTGGCTCCATTGTAAACCATCACTGGCGATCCTGAAGGATATCCTGCCATGTACTTGGTGGTGTTTTCTCCGAAGAGTGATGCTATCTCACTTGGAGTTACTGTGTTACGTCCATCATTGAATTTCGCGAGTGAATAATCAATTGTGAGATTGTCACCAACATCAGATGAGTTATACCAGGATTTAATGGCATTGGTTGTCATGTTAGTTCCTGAAACTGTGCTGTTACTGATGTCTGCAGATGCAATACTTTTCACGGTTTTATTTTGGACTTTGATGTCTATTCCATTTACAGTTTTAACAGCCACTGTGTAAGGTGTTTTAAATCCCCATACAAATGTTCCGGGGGCATTGACAACTAATTTGCTTCCATTGACGGTGACCATTCCAGGGCCGTTGAATCCTTTGGCAACACCTGTATTTGTAACATTACCGCTGGTTATTTCATTTATGGGAGTTTCAACAGATCCTGTTGTTATTGCCGTGAAAAAATCACCATATTCCTGATTTTTCAGGTCATCAAGCAAATAATCTGGATGGTAAATTGCAGGTACCTTCCTGATCTTATTACTGTTAACAACGTTCTCTCCACTTACAACTGTGTCTCCAATATTTACTGCAGAAAATTCTGCTGGGTTCTGAGCAGGTATGTTAGTAGCTAAACTTTTTCCCAATGTTCCAAGACCAACCACAATGATGATTAAAACTAAAAGTATTAATATGGGATTTTCAAGGTAATTGGCCAGAGTAATTCCTCCTTTCATTGATCAAACATATCTCTCCTAATAAATGACTCCCCCAAAAAATGCATCATAAAAATCATTTGTGCATAAAATAAGGTGTTACATCAAGATATTTATAGTATGTGATTTTCATTTGAATGTGCTGCATTAAGCTGAAAGAATAATGTAATTCAACAAGAATTATTCATCAACCAATTGTAATAATGAAGACTGCAGCGACATGATTTTGGACTGACCATTTCCACCAATGAATATTCTATCATTATTTTCAGTGTAGTCCAACACGAGATCAAGAATGGTGGATGGGTCTTGTGCAATTACTATGGTGCCTTTGTATCCGAAATCAATCAAAATTTTCCTTGCAAATTCTGTTGTATCATCCAGACCCGGAAAAAGCACAACTTCTGATGGATTTGCCATCGCAACTTCTTTTAAGATGTTGTACCTGAATTTTTCAGTTCTACGGGGAGTTCCAATTATAACAATGTCTGGTTGGGCTTCACTTAAAACTAATGCTGTTGAATCTGGATTATCTGTTTTTCCAATTATAATTTCTGAACCATTCAATTTCAAAGTTCTTGTTCTCCCTTCAACAGCCTCAAAATTGGATAGAACCTCATTAATTAGCTCAGGTTTCACTCCTAAAATAGAAGCAACTTTAAATGCACCGGATGCATTTTCTTGATTGAAACTTCCGAATAATTTCAGATCTCTGACTTCTGTATCGAAGAAATGGGTATTTTTAGATTCACATCCAATGAGCAAGGGATCATTACCATTCAGCACAGCCTCATCCACATCACTCAGGAACTTTTCAACGGAACTTTGATAATTTTCCATGGACTGGTGGTGCTCCATATGATCAAATCCAATGTTGGTTACAAGCACCATGTTAAAATCAAAGATACGGGATGCGAAATCAAGGGTCATATCGCAAACCTCCACTATGATGACATCGTAATCGGATTCATTAGCTTGGATTGTTAGTTGGGTGTATCCATCAAAACCACCACCAGCATTTCCACCCATTAAAACTTTGTAACCCGCTGCAACCAGAATTTCATGTATCATATGACAAGATGTTGTTTTTCCGTTGGTGCCTGTGACACCGATGGTAAAAATAGATTTATGTCCATTTAAAACATCTGAAAACAGTTTATTTTTCTCTACAATCTGATTAATAGCACTTTTATTCCAGAGGCTCGGACTTAAAACCACACAATCAGATTCATCCACTTTAGTTTTATCATGAAATCCCAGATCAACATCAAGATCACTTGATTCAAATTCCGACAGATCTAAATTTTTATCAAGATCAGATGCATACACACTGGCCCCATATTCAAGAAGAGCTTTAACTGATTTTTTACCTTCCATTCCAAGTCCTAAAACTGCAACTTTCATTTTATTTTTCCATCTATGATTCTAGGTTATTTTAATTAAAAAAATATTAAGATCATTTAATATAAGTCAACATACTGAGTTTAGTTTATACTTATTTTTATCTATTTGTATTTACAAT
>WASR01000200.1:3744-13505 GCA_009712615.1 Methanobacterium sp.
AGATATAATACAAAACCAATTAAAAAAGATGAAATAGTACAACATGGATTAATCCAGTCCAGTTCACATTAAACTTATCATGGTGTAGATAATGAAGAACCTTTCTAAAGAAATAATAGAACGAATAGAAAAAATTTCAAGACCCGTTAAGATAATGCATGTCTGCGGATCCCACGAACATACCATAATGCAGTATGGAATCAGAACTCTGATACCTGAAGAGGTTGAAATAGTAGCAGGGCCAGGGTGTCCTGTGTGCTGTGTACCATCCAGAGAAGTTGATGAGTGTCTCTACCTTGCAAGGGAAGGAGTTACCATAGCAACATTTGGGGATATGTTAAGAGTTCCAGGAACTAAGGGCACATTGGCAGATGCTAAAGCAGATGGTGCAGATGTAAGAATAGTTTACGGAGTTAACAATGCGGTTGAAATGGCCCAAAAAACTGATAACGATGATGTTTTCATGGCAGCAGGATTTGAAACTACAGCCCCTACAACTGCAGCAGAACTTGTAAACGGACCACCTGAAAATTTTTCAGTTATTTCATCACACAGACTAATACCTCCAGCACTCAAATTTTTAATAGAATCTGGAGAAGTAAATTTAAATGCATTAATTGAACCTGGCCATGTTTCAACCATCATAGGAACAAAACCATACGAAAGTTTTTCAAAGAAATATGGAATTCCCCAGGTTGTTGCAGGATTCAATCCATTTGATGTGTTGATAGCAATTTATATGGTGCTTAAACAATTCGAAAATGGTGAAGCAGAGGTACAAAATGAATATAAACGGGCAGTGAGGGATGAAGGAAATATTAAAGCTCAAGAACTGCTTGAAGAAGTATTCTACATTAAAAGCAGAGAATGGAGAGGTTTTCCTGAAATTCCAAACTCAGTGTATGAAGTTAAACCTGAATTTGATGATTTCAATGCAAGGAAAAAATTTGACATAGACATTGGAGAATCAGAACCAGTTGTAACTGGATGTATCTGCGGACCCATACTCAGGGGAGTTGCAAGACCCGAAGAATGCAAGCTCTTTAAGAAAGAATGCAATCCAATGAATCCTGTTGGGGCATGCATGGTGAGTAAGGAAGGTACATGTAATATTGCATACAGATATGGTTCTTTCGACCCAGAACTTTAAGTACACACATAGGAGAATCTAAACTTGATTAAAGTACTGGCCACAGATGTAGACGGAACAATCACAGATAAAAGTAGAAGAGGTTGTTTAAGTGCCATAGAAACCATACACCGTGTTGAAGACATGGGGATACCAGTTATCATAGTAACTGGAAATATTCTCTGTTTTACAAATGCATTAACCACATTTTTATCCACATCAGGAGGAATCGTGGCTGAAAATGGTGGGGTGATAGAATACAATGGTAAAACCGAAATTCTGGGTAATTACGATCTCTGTAACGAAGCGTATAAATACCTTAAAGCAGAACTGCCTGTTGAAAAGGTTCAAAACTCAAATTTAAGGGTTTCTGAGATAGCTTTGACTCGAAAAGTACCTGTAACTGTTATTAGGAACGTTCTCGAAGATCATCCTGTGGAAGTATATGACAGCAAGTTTGCAATACACATAACAGATCCTGAAGTGAATAAGGGATCTTCACTACTCCGGGTTGCAGGGGCATTGGGTTTTAAGCAAGAAGAGATAATGGCAGTTGGAGACAGTGAAAATGACATGGAATTTCTATCTGCAGCAGGATTGAAGATTGCAGTATCCAATGCCAACAATGAACTCAAAAATATTGCAGATTATGTGACAGAAAATGCTCATGGAGATGGATTTAAAGAAGCTGTTGAGAGATTTATATTCTAAAAAAAATTAATTAAGATTCCAAAAAATGAATTTGTTTATGTTTCTTGAATTTTTCTTTAAATATTTTTTCGAGGTGTAAAAAAGATGATGCATGATGTAGCAAATCAAACACTTGATCTGGCCCTAAAATATACTGATCAGGCAGAAGTGTATGTTGAAAAGGAAGAAGGAGTAGATGTTGACATTAAAAATGATAAAGTTGATTTCGCAAAGGAAGCCTTCACATTTGGTGTTGGTGTGAGGGTCATAGTTGATGGTAGGATGGGATTCTCATACACAACCAACACAGACAGCCTTGAAGAAACTGTTAAAAATGCAATTTTCAATGCAAAATCCAATGAAATAGATAAAAACTTTTCATTTGCCCCCAATTCGAAGTATCCTAAGATCAAAGATACTTATGACCCAAAAATTGAATATCTGGAACTTGAGGAAATTATTGATGTTGCCAAGATCATGCTCAACACAGTTGTTGAAGAAAAATGTGAACCCACATCCGGAGGTTTTTCAACGGGATACAGCAAATTGATAATGGCTAACTCAGAAGGTGCCGTTGCAAAAGATGTTTCATCGATATTCACAGCTTATATGGCAGTAAATGCAGATGATGGGGATGCAGTGTCCACAGCTAGTGAATCTGATTCTTCAAGATTTATGAACATTGATCCTGAAAACATTGCCCTAAAAGCATGTGAAATAGCAAAAAAATCAAGGAAAGGTCAAACAATAAACACTGGAGATATTCCAGTAGTTCTGGATCATCATGCTGCTGCAGGTCTGCTTGGAACATTCTACGGCGCATTCAATGCAGACAATATCCAAAGGGGCAGGTCAGTATATGCAGACAAGCTTGGACAACAAGTAGTATCCAGTTCCCTAAGTATCTACGATGATGGAACATTACCTGGAGGACTTCAAAGTGCCACATGTGATGGTGAAGGAGTTCCAAGCCAAAAAACTGCTCTGATAGAAGATGGGATCCTAAAAAACTTTTTATATGATATCTACACAGCCAACAAAGGAGGAGTAGAATCTACGGGAAATGGAATGAGAAGTTCATATGGAGATGTCCCTGCAGTTGGTTTATCAAATTTCATTTTAGACTTCAAGGAAGTGAATCCAATTTCAGATCTAAAGGACGGAGTACTTGTCACAGATGTTCTGGGGGCACACACAGCAAACCCAATATCTGGAGACTTCTCAGTTGAAGCCATGAATGCATTTAAAATAGAGAATGGTGAAGTTACATATCCAGTTAAAAAGGCAATGTTATCTGGTAATGTTTTTGAAGCCATGGAAATAGCATCAGCCACAGAATCAGAGAAACGAAGCATAGGACCATTTGTAATCCCAAGGATACTGGTTGAAAAGCTAAGGGTTGTTGGCTAAAAAAATATGTCATGTACTTAACTGGTCCATAAGTTTTGGAAAAGTTTAAGAAAATCCTAAACTTTTTTTTAAACCAAATCACAAGGATGTCTATCATTAAACTGATGCTAGGATATGGAAATGGATATATTTAATAAAATTCCATGTTCTTCATATTCTTTTTTTTATTTAAGCTCAAACCAAAAAACTACACAGGTTGGAGATTGGGATCATTTGTAAGGAATCAATTTTGGAATGATAAAAATGGGATTCTATGGTTTGTCAAAGGAAGAAAGATCCAAGCTTGTTAAACAAATATATGGCGAGATTGCGGAATCTGTTTTGCATGCAAAGTATGATGGTGTTGAAAATATTTCTGCACCAGAAATTCTGGTTCAATATGTCTCAAATGAGGATGGTTACATACGTAAGGCTGCGTATATGGCTGTTGCAAAAATTTATTGGGAAAACAAAGATTTTCAAGAAAAAATTCTGTTAATAATATCTGTTCTTTTGAATAATTCCAATCCAAAGGTAAGACAGAGTGCAGTGTACATGCTAGGTGAAATAGGAACTGAGGATACCACGGAGATAATGGGACTATTTGAAACAACACTAACAGACGAACATCATTCAGTCAGAAATGCTGTTATCGGTGCTTTAAAAAGGATGGGACAAAAAAATCCTAAACAAACCTTTAAATTTGCATCAAAACATATTCAAAGCGAAGATCCAATAATTAGGAGGGAAATTGTTCATGGAATTGAACTCAGAGGAAGAACTCACCCTGATGAAGTCCTGCCCCTTTTAAGGAAGTTGGAATATGAAGAAGATAAGACTGTAAAGCAAATGATTATCCATGTAATTGGACAGATAAGCTACAAAAAAGGCTGTCTTGAAGTTGTTGTTGAAGATTTGAATGACTGGTCTAACAAAGATATGGTGTCAGAAGCAGTTAAAGAGATTATTAAAGTACATGGAAACTACAAATTTGCCACAAGAACACCAGAACAAGCAAAAGAATATATCAAGAAAAATTTAGAAATTAGCAATTTGGAAGCTGGAAAAAATTTTAACGGGTAATGATCATGGAAATGAAGGAACTGGAAATTCAAATATTTGAAGACCTTAAAGGGGATTATGATGGTGTGGAAAAAATTTCAATGGAATCTGAACAAGAATTTTTAGTCTTTGCAGATGATGAAACACTCTGGAACATTTTTGAAGACATGATCAACGAATTCAGTTCCATAGAATTTGATGCAGAAAAGGGAGAAACTCATTTTTTAAGGATACAGATATAAATTTCTTAATCCCATGATTATCCATTTTTGTAGTACCATAAAATGTTGATAAAAAAGCCAGGACCTTACCATCATGATCTAAATCAGGTTCCCATATATTTTAACATAAAATATTCTAATATTTATTTAAAGATACTCTTTAACTTGTTAAAACTCTAAACAAGGATTTGAAGTGTAAGTATTTATAAACAACAAATAATATATTATAATTTAATAGGAATCGCTTCGATATAGGGAATATTAAAGATCATGTGATGAGCTATGATTTGTGAAAACTGCGGTGCCAAGATCAGGAACAGAGAAAATTTCTGCCCAAATTGTGGTATGGAAATAATAAGTCCATACAACAAATCAATAAAAGCCAGATACATGGCAGGTGAATACACAGAAAATCAGGATGATTATTATTCTAGAAAAAAGCATTCCAGAAGAGAGAAGGAAGTTTATGTTGAAGAGACTGAGCCGCAGGTATTGAAGGAAACTGAACCTGAATTAGTTGAAGAGTACTACGAGCCAGAATCAGAAGAATATGAGGAGTCTGGTGGTGTTTCAGTTCTCACAGTCATAATACTATTTTTGATAGTAGCCCTTTTAATAGGATTTGTGATTGGAATACTGGTTTTCTCAGGATTCCTACAATCCCTACCCGGATTTTCAAATATTAAATAGAAAGATTGAATTAAATATTTATTTTCAGTTTTACAAAATGATTAAAAAAATGGAGTTTTAGGAAGTTTTATCCAAACAGTTGTTTAAAATGAAACTTCCAGATTCAATTCTTCTTGTGAGTTCTGCTGTCAGTTCTCGTGCCCTTTTTATATCGGATTGTCTGCAAATAATAGGCATATTATATGTTTGATTTTCAAAATCAAAACTCACACTACCAGTTTCCATTTTGAATACTTGATTTGGACATGAATGTACACACATTCCACAACCGAAACATTTTTTCAGGTTCAAACTATCGGAGTAGGCCCCTGTTGGACATCTTTCCCTCACAACACAGTTTTCACAGCTAACACATCTTTCAGGGTGATAAACAGGTCTTTCATCAGAATTATCCCACACTTCTCCATAGTTGGTTGAGGATAAAACACTGTGTCTGCCTCGAATATCAGCAATTGGAAGAACAATATCCTGATTTAATATGAATGTTTTTTCGAAGATTTCCTTGTCCAGCACTGGTATGGCACAGGCAACACTGTCAAATACTTCAGGACCTGCTCCTGTTTGGAATCCTCCAAGGAAATGGGGATTCATCTGCTTCATATCTCCGGTGATCATTAAGTTAGGTTTCTCAGGACTACTACGAGTTCCATTCCCTATAATAATACTTTCAGCTCCATTTAAAAGTATTTTAGACCCTGAACAGATTGTTTTCATAACTGGATCGTTTTGTAATGGATTGAGCTGACCACAGCCAGAAACAGACAATCCTTTAAATGGACCTTCCATATCAACGGCATGGAATATTGATGAAATCAGTTCTTCTGATGGATTGGTGAATGAATTATAGTTCTTAAATGCCATTCTTGTACCCAACATCTGAGCAGTACCTATATCCTCAATTGTAACAGTTTTTTGGAAGGTTTTCCCGTCTATGGATTCTACTTCCACTTCAATATCATTCCCTGCTACAATATCCTTAAAAAGGAAACCTCCTCCGTATTTTTTATCATTCCTGCTGTGTGAGGTTCCATAAATAACAAGATCAACAGATCCTAACCATTCATTAGGACAGGGTCCAGGAAAACCTGGAACTCCATTTAAATTGATTTTGCTGGCTTTTTTAAATGCACCAGGATCTGAAACAGGAACATGGAGCACTGCAGCAGTTCCAGACATTATACCACATGTACCGGTGGTAACAACATCCACATCTTCTGCTTTGGGTGTTTCACCCTCTTTGATAAGGTTTGATATTTCCTCTGCGCTTAGCACATTGGCATTTCCATCTTTAATTTTTTTATTAATTTCTTCCACGGTGCGGATCTTCAATTTAATATCTCCACTAAACTTTTTTTTTAATTCATCAAATGTAGTATATGAAAACTTTCCCGGAAAAACATATTCCAAATTTTAGACAGTACCCTCCGAGTTCTGTTATTCATTGGCCATAAATTTTTGAAGCATTTTATTGATAAAAAAAATTTGTTAAATTTTTACATTTATCCAGTTCTTTTATGGATCAAGAACTGTTTCCTGTTAGTTTACAGGGGTGTTAGTTAGATAAAAAGAAAATTAATTTGGGGCCTTGTTTGGGGTTTTATCTCACTTTTCCCACGCCAAAGTACTGTCTGTATCCTCCGCCGATGACCCAGATTATTATTGCACCAAGAACACCATATTTGATTGGGTAAAAATCAAAAACACCTAATAAAAGTACTATAAGTCCCAAAACACCCATGATATACAGTATAAAATTTACTTGATTTTCTTCCATATTCTCAGCCTCCTACTGTTTTGCAATTTTTCATGCTTTATATTCTTATAATGAGCATCAAAATTAATATTCTTTCGGGTTATAAGAAAAATGGATGACTGTGGAGAAAACTGTTTTCCACAGTTAGATAATTCGGTTTAGTCACCTTTCAAGATTTCTTCGATGGTGTTAAGTGCAGAGTTTAAAGCTTCTTCCATTTTGTCATGGTTTTTACCAGCACCTTGTGCAAGGTTTGGTCTTCCACCTCCGCCTCCACCTAATAGGGCAGCTGCTTCCTTGATGATGTTGTTAATTTTCAGACCCCTTTCAAGGGCTTTGGCTGATGATCCTCCAACGATCTTACCCTCGGTGTTTCCAACCACAACCACATCAACTCCATCCAAGTCTTCAGTCAGGTCTGTGACAATTCCAACGAGTTCGTTCATATCAGCATCCATGAGCTGGGTTAGTACGGTGAGATCATTCATTTCAACTGCCAGATCCCTTATACTTCCAACTTTGAGTGTGGCAATTTCATCCTTGAGTTTGGTGTTTTCATTTTTGTATGCCTTCCATTCTTTGAAAAATCTTTCACAGGTTTTTGGTAGTTGTTCTATTGGTACCTTGAATATTTCACTGCTTTCCTTGAGTATTTCATCATTTTTTTGTACGGCATCTATGGCAGATTTTCCAGCTGAAAACTCGAGCCTTTCAACCCCATCCTGTATCCTTTCGGTTCTGGTAATTTTTATCAGACCAATTTCTCCTGTGTATTTAACATGTGTACCTGCACAGGCCTGAACATCAATTTCATCTATTTTAACAGTTCTGATATTTGCACCTGGAACCACCCCTCCCTGATAGAGTTTGAAACCGTACTTTTTCTCTGCTTTGGTACGATTCATCCAGGTGGTGTGAACCTGATAATTCTTCATAACGTAACTGTTGGCAATTTTTTCGATATCCCTGAGTTCGTTGATACTGATACGTTTGTAGTGTGAAAGGTCGATCCTTGACTTTTTAACACCTTTTTGTGCCCCAGCCTGCCAAACATGATCTCCCAAGACTTCCCGTGCAGCAGCAACTATTAAATGGGTTGCAGTGTGGTTTTGGGTGAGTGATGTTCTTCTCTCAGGATCTATGCTACCAGTGATCCTGGATCCAGCATATGGTTTAAGTTTTTCAATATCTTCGGGTTCCATCTTGTGTAAAACAACACCCTGAATTTTTTCAACACTTAAAACATTATATTTTTCCTTATTACCCTTAACTCGTATGTATCCCATGTCTGATGGTTGTCCTCCACCTTCTGGATAAAATATTGTGCGATCCAATACTACGCTGTCCTCATAAAATCCTAGAAGCCCGGCTTCAAACTCTGTCTTCTGACTATGTTCATAAAATACCAGTTCTGTTTCAATGAACTTGATCTCGATGTCCGGTTTTTTATCCTTCTTCTCTGCTTCATGTTCCTCTGCAACCAGGGTGTAAAAATTATCAGGAACAGCTGCTTTAAATTTTTCTTCAGAAGCAATTTCTTCTATGGTTTCAGGGGGCATTCCATGGGAATCGTACAATTTAATCAATGTTTCAACAGGAATCTCTTCAAGCTTTTCCTTCTTGAGATCCTGGATGGTTTTCTTAACCAGCTGCCTTCCCTTTGAAACAGTTTTGGTGTACCTCTTTTCTTCCAGTGTCACTACATTGAATATATGCTGTTTTCGTTCTTCAATTTCAGGGTAGGTTTTTGATAAAAATTCCAGTTGAATTTCCATTATGTCTCCAAGGGACTCCTTCAACCCAAGATCCTTCATGAAGCGTATGGTTCTTCGAAGAATGAGCCTGGCTAAATAACCTTCTTTCACATTTGATGGAATGACTCCATCTGCAAGCATGAAACAAAGACACCTGGTATGATCTGCAATCACATAGACGGCTTCCATTGGTTCTGTGGCTGTTTTCAATTCTTCCACAGTTATTCCAAGCTTATCTGCCACTCTCCTTCTAAGCTCTTTCAAATCTGCAATGTCTTCAATATCCATCATTCCAGCAATTCTCGCATTCTCAGCCAGTACAGTTTCGTTTAACTCAACACCTGCAAGTTCCTTTATCTGGCTTATTACCGGACCAAAGGATGCATCGTAGGCAGTGGGTGTGCCCTGGGATATCCATGCAAATCTTTCCAAACCATATCCTGTGTCAACAATTTTCAGAGGAATTTCCTCTAAACCGTCTTCTGTGGTTTTGTACTGTATGAAAACCAGTGTTGCAAGTTCCACTCCCCTGACGCATATTTCATAACAGGGCCCGGCATTTCCACCACCTTCCCACCATGATTCTATGTAGGTTATTTCTGATGGATCAATACCCACGTGTTTTATGAAGTCATGACAGTATTTCACTGTTTCATCTTTCCAGTAAATTTCATCATCAGGCTTGTTAAATGCATGGTGCGCTCCCATTGTAAAACAAGTCATGTGTCTGCCAGTCCTTCCAACGTTGTCAACATCGTTCAACCTGATGGATGGTTGGGCTATGACCAATGGATTGGCTGGAGGCTCAACCAGACCCGCAGTGACCCATGGCGGCTGAACATCGTAGATGGATGCGCCAACAAGGAAAACATCAGCTCTCCATCTTTTTGCAAGCACAGGGTACCTTTTTATTGGTGTGTGACCCCGTTCCTTGAAAAAATCATTGAACTCCTTCTGGATCTGGTAGAGATCATATTTCACTGTGGTTGCAGGATTTCCTATGAATTCATACTTGTCGCAGGGTGCATCTCCACAGGTAGATCTTTCACCTATCGACCAAAAGTCGTTTCCAC
>WASR01000243.1:0-7494 GCA_009712615.1 Methanobacterium sp.
GAATCAAATGTCTTTATTTGTTGAAACATAAGATTGAATATTGGCAACCAATTTGAACAGTTGAGTTCAAATATCTAGGATGACTTGTAAATCACAGTTATCTTCCTGGTTCACTTCCATCATATGGTAAGTCACTGCTTTCACTTCAGATCTCTTTTCATGAACGTCTGGTTTGAATTGTTCACCGAATGCAAGGGCCTCCAGGTAAAATATTTTTTTTTCTTTTCTGAGTTTTTGATATATTTTCACATTGAACTTTGAGAATACAAGGTTTTCTGTGTCATGGAGGAATAATAGCTCTGACAACCATTCATAGAGAGTTGAACATTCATCTTCCGCTTCTATTTTGATTTTTTTTATTATTCTGTGTTCGACTTTTGATGTGTCGGTAATAACCTCAAACATTGCGATGGCAGCATTACTAAATGCCACATCGATGGTGGCACCGTATGCTTTAAATCCCACATCTGCTGTTACATCGAAAAATTCATATTTCAAATTTTCTTCAGAATCGTTTTTTGTAAACAATTTTTCCACCTTAGATTTTTTTTATGACATCCATATATTTTATAGTTATTTCAACGATTTTGCCTCTGATTACTTATCAAATGCTCTCTATCTCTTGTTTTAAATAAGTTGCAGAGATCTTTATAGTATGGGAGGAAAGTAATATGCAAAGAATTTATGGAAGAAATCAAACACCCAATTTAAGGAAAAAATCAGGATTAATAAACTACTTTGATGATCATTACCTTGATCCAGTGTCTTGCATGATCATAGTATTGATTGTAACGATTTTCATAGCCAGTATAATGTTTGTTGCAGCAGCACCAAATTCTAACATACTGTATTCCGCATAAACGCACTTTTTCATTCTACTACTCAATTCTTTCAAGACACTTAAGAATATCTTCTGAATCAAACCTCAAAATAATTAGCCTGGAATTTCCTTTAACACCTTTTCCAGTGAATTTTGTATCTATCATCCTTAAAAATTCCAATTTATTCAATTTTCTATCGAAGGAAGCGTAACTGGTAGGGTTAACTTTGTTGAAACCTTTATACAGATCTCCTGCAATCAAATCATCTGTTTCACTTTCTGCTATTGCCTTTAAAAGTAGTTTATCCTCTTTTGAAAGGGTTTTAAGAGTACTTTTAAGATTAGCAGAACTAGTATTGCTCAAAGCCTGCTTTAAATGTTTTTCTTCAATGGTTTTGGATGCATCTGCCTCGGCAAAATTACCACTCACCCTTAGCAGGTCTATCCCCATTCTGAGGTCTCCAACTTCTGACGCTTGCTCAGCGATCATATTCAAAAGTTCGTCCGATATAACATCGGGATAAAATCCTGCTCTCACCCTGTCCTTCAAGATATCAAACATTTCAGGGGTGCTGTATGGATCGAAAACGATCTCTTGGGGAATGAAAACTGATGTAACATTTTTATCAAGCATGTACCTGAATTCTATGTCGGACAGTATGGCAAAAATGCCTGTTTTAACTCCTTTAAACTCTTCATGAGCTCTTAAAATATCATAAAATATTTTATTCGCATTTTTACTGTGAAATAAATAGCTTACATCGTCCAGTGCAACAACCATAGATTTTTTTTCATTCTGTAAATGTTTCATTATGCTTCCATATATCCTTGAAAATGGAACCCCTGTTTCAGGAGGCATATGTCCAAATATTTTGTTGTAAATCTGGGAGAAAATATTGAATCTGGTGGTATGAAGCTGGCAATTAACATACACACATACGACTCTGTCCGAGTTATTTTCTACCATGTTGAAAATTTTATTTATTGCAGTTGTTTTTCCAGTGGCAGGAGAACCTAAAACAACAGTATTTATGGGACGTCCTCCTTTTAGAGCTGGCCTTAAACATATTGCAAGAGATTCCATTTGAGTTTCCCTGTGAAGATAGTTATCAGGCACATAATCAGGGTTAAATGCTTCTATGTTCTTGAAAATGGTTTCATCAAATAGCAGTATATCTTCGATTCCCATGTATTGTTATCTGGTGGTTTAAAATATAAAATATTGGTTTTAAAAAAAACAAACAAATTTTGGATCTTAGGGTTATTTTGAAATGCTAACATCTTGAAAATTTATATTCTTGACCATGAAAATTGTCTCTCCATTGGAAACATTACAGATGTTAATTCCTTCGTTTTCAACCACCCATTCAACTAATTTTTTGGCATATTGGAGCTTTTTTTCCTTAATACTGTCTGCATTTCCTAGTTCGCCGGCAATATCGGGTCTTGAATATTTTGTGACTATCTTTTCGAAGTCCATACCTGCAAGAATTATATTTTTGGCCTTGAGTTTAACTGCAAGAAACAGACATCTATCTCCATCTGTGAATCCTCCGAAGTTGTAAATATTTTTTAAGGGAGTGCTTTGTGTGGTTCCTAAAATATTTTCCAATTGGGGGACATATTTTTTTAAAGTATCCTCGTTATTTCCATGAGCATGTACAACCATGATACTGCCCTGATGATTAGCTTCCAACAGATCATCAATATTACCATCCAAATCAGTCACCACAATTTCAGGCACTATATCTTCTTCTAGCAATGCAGTCACAGCCCCATCAGCACATATTACACTGAAATTCTCTGTGTTGATGTGTTTAAATTCAAGAACATTTTCTTTCAATGATGGTCCAGCACCGAATATTACCACATTTTCTTTTATGGTGATATCTCCAGGGGTTAAACCATTATTACCAAGAAGTCTTTGCAGTATTTTAGCAGATTCTTCGTCTGCAGACCTATCAAACCCAAATTCGGCCAATATTTCATCATACCAAGAAAACCATTCCACAAGATTCATACTGTTAGGTTAATTTAATACCAAATATAATTTTTCTAATTGAGCATTTGCTTAGAGGGATATTACTTATATTTTTATTTTTTTATTTAAAATCAATGAAATAGATTTATTCAAGTTTATCCTACCTTTTTTCATATTTTGGGGTACTGAATATCTAAAAATTATCCACCATAAAACTAAATTCAACACGGCCCGAGAATTTCAGCGTCAAGTATATAAAGCCATTTTTCATACATTATCACATCCCCTCAAACCTTGACAAATTTCATGGTACGAGGTTTACTTGGGGGAATATGATGGTAGAACATTTAAGGAAAAAAAATAGTTTCAATTTAAATTGGAGGTTTTATTAAGATGAATGAGACGTTGCTGATGATACCGGGTCCTACAAGGGTTTCATCACGAGTTTTAAAGGCTATGTCTGAAAGCATAGTGAACCATAGAAGTGCTGTGTTTGGTGAGATACTGACAGAAACCAATGAAATGATGTCAGAAGTATTTCAGACTCAGAACCAGTCCTATTTAATCACAGGTTCAGGTACAGCTGCAATGGAAGCAGCCCTTGGAAATGTGATCAGTGAGGGCGACAAGGTTTTAAACATTGTAGGTGGAAAGTTTGGAGAAAGGTTCATGCAAATAACCTAGACCCTCGGTTGAGTTCCAGTGGAACTATAGGTTGAATGGGGAAATGCAGCAAATCCAGAAGATATCCGCTACATCCTTGAAGAAGAGGAAGAAATCAAAGCAGTCACAATGGTTCATAATGAAACTTCCACAGGTGTTGAAAATCCAATAGAAGAAGTAGGTAAAATTTTAAAGGATTTCGACGCTCTTTACGTAGTTGATACAGTTTCATCTTTAGGTGGGGCCGATGTCCAAGTGGATGATTTTGGCATCGATATCTGTGTCACTGGATCACAAAAATGTCTAGCAGCACCTCCGGGAATGGCTGCAATTACATTGAATGATGATGCATGGGAAGTTGTGGACAAAACAGAATCCAAAACCTATTATTTAAACCTCAAAAAATACAGAAAGAGCGGATCAAAAGCTGTTCCTGAAACACCTTACACACCATCTGTTTCACTCATGTATGCAATGAACGAGGCATTAAAAATAATAATGGAAGAAGGACTCGAAGCCAGAATTAAAAGACACGAACAAGCAGCAAAAGCTACAGTTAATGGTGTAAAAGCCATTGGACTAGAATTGTTTGCAAATGAAGAAGCTTCTTCAAGCACAGTAACAGCTGTAAACATGCCTGAAGGAATGACTGACAAAAACTTCAGGGGTACAATGAGGAACAAATACCGCATAGAACTTGCAGGTGGTCAAGATCATCTCAAAGGTAATGTTTTCAGAATTGGACACATGGGAAACATAACCCACCGTGAAATAATATCCACCATAGCAGCAATAGAAATGTCTTTAAAGGAATTTGGTTACGAAGTAGAATTAGGAACTGGAGTTGCAGCGGTACACGAAAGTTACATGCCTGGAAACAACTCACTCGAATTCTTCTAATTACATTATCTTATTTTTATTTATTTTTAGAATAAATATTCATATTAGCAATTAATCTGTTTTCATTAAAAAAAAGATAATATGAATTTTAAATTTATTTAATTGTAAAGAGTGTCTTTAAACACCCCTAACAATCGATGCAATGGTTTTCAGTATTATTGGACCGTCCATCCTTGTCTGTCGGAGTATGTATCTTGGGCTTAGATAAAACTCTGTGAATGCTTTCTTCTGTAATTTTCTTAGTTCTTCCAATGAACAGTCCACAGTTTCTAGAACTGGGCTTAATAAGGTATACTTGGACCAGTCATTGATTTTTATCAAATTTTCACTGGCAGCTTTGAGATAGAAGTCTGTTCCAGGATAGGGTGTTGCCAATGAAAATACTGCGTAGGATGGTTCCAGTACTTTTACAAAATTGATGGTGTTTCTAATACTGCTCTTGGTATCTCCAGGCATTCCAAGAACAACAGAAGCTATTGTCCTCATACCATATTTTCTTGTGAGTTCAAAGGTTTCTTTTATCTTGGCAATGTTGGTTTTTTTATTCACCTCATTTAGTACTTGTTGATCTGCAGATTCAACCCCTAAAAACATGGTGATGCACCCAGCATCTTTCATGGTTTTCAACAAGTCTTCGGATATTGTGTCAACCCTTGCAGTACAGCCCCAGTAATTCTTTAGGCCCCTTTCTTTAATTGCTTCACATATCTCATAGACTCTTTTTTTGTTGATGGTGAAAGTGTCATCCATAAATGCCACCATTTCTATGTCATGTTCGTTTACAAGATGTTCCATTTCATCAACAACACTCTTTGCAGATCTTAAGCGTAGCTTTTGACCATGCATTGCAGATGATGCACAGAAGGAGCATTGATATGGGCAGCCTCTACCAGATATTATGGTACCGGTTGTAAGCTTCATGTTAAGAATTTTGTACTCATCCATCGGCAGTAAATGCCTTGCAGGAAATGGGAGACTGTCTAGATCTTCAATGATTTTTCTAGGTTCAGTTACAAAATCCTTCGTAGCAATACCCTCAACTTCCCTTAGATCTCTTCCAGTTTCCAATGCATCAACAAGGTCCACCATTGTTAATTCACCTTCTCCCTTAACAACGATATCAACAAAATCGTTTTTTAGCATTTCTGGAAATGTGAATGTGGGATGGTAACCACCTAAAACAGTCACAGCATTTGGACAAACCTTTTTAGACAGTTTTGCTGTTTCAAGAGCACTTCCTATGGTTGGTGTGACAGAGGTAATTGCAACAATATCAGGCGAATATTTTTCGATTTCCTTTCCAACACCTTCATGATCCATTTCAAGGGCCGGTGCATCTAATATTTTTACTGTAACTCCATTTTTTTCAAGCATAGCTGCAATATATGCTATACCCAATGGAGGTGCAACTAAACCTATAAATTTATATTTTGACGAGTTATACGGTGGATTTATCATCAATACCTTCATTCTAATACCTCTGGCAATGGAATATCTTCTGTTTGATCTACTTCAATATCAATAAGATATGGTTTGTTCATCGTTAAAGCTTTCCCTACAGCCATCATAACTTCTCCCGGAGAATTAACACTCACACTATTAATATGGTATGATTCTGCTAGTTTTTCAAAGTCAGGATTTTCCAATTCAACCTGATAACTTTTTCCATAATACATTTCCTGCCATTGCTTAATTATCCTGAGTGAATTGTTGTTGATTATGCAGATCAGAATTGGAAGATTTAATTCATGAATTGTACCAAGTTCCTGCAGTGTCATCTGAAAATCACCATCGCCCACAATGGCTATAACTGGTTTTCCTGGTTTTGCAAGGGATGCTCCTATTGCACCGGGGACACCATATCCCATTGGTCCAAAGCCTCCTGAAAAAAGTAATGATGCAGGGGTTTTAACATTTCTAAGCAGTGTGACCCATGTGGTATGGGTTCCAGCATCATTAACAATTATAGAATCTTTAGCAGTATCAAGAATCTCTTTAATGGCCAGTTGAGGTTTAATTGGTATGGTGTTAAAGTTTGTTTTCACATTAAATGTTTTAGGATTTTCAAATACTTTAGAAAGCCATTCATCTGTATTTAACATGTGAATATTGTTTAATTCATCTAAAAATTGACTAACATCTCCTTGAATCTTTATGTCTCCTTCAAGAACTCTTTCATCAAGATTTACATGTATCACTTTGGCTTCACCTATTCCTAGGCAGGTACGTTCAGATAACCTGCACCCAAGTGCAAGGATCAGATCAGAATTTTTTCCAGCGTAATTGGCTGCTTTGGTTCCCCTTAAACCAATCATCCCAACAGACAACTCATGATCTTCAGGAATTACTCCGCGTGCAGGATAAGTGCTTGCAACTGGAATTTTATGTTCCTCTGAAAAATTTAAAAGTTTATCTGATGATTTAGCCCATAAAACACCTGCACCAGCAATTATCAAAGGCCTTTCGGAATTTTCGATGAGTTTCAAACTCTTTTCTATGATGGATGGGTTGATGTAATTTTCATTGTTATTATTTTCCAAAATCGAATCAACCAAACTGTCTTCCACTAAACTCTCAAGAACATCCTTTGGAAAATTTAGATGTACAGGACCTTTGCGTTTGTACTTTAATATGTTAAATGCATTTACAAGTGCTAAAACACCCTCTTCTGCGTTTTGTATCTCAAAACTTTCGATGGTTATGGGTTGGAACACTCCGTTGATATCAATGTCTTGAAATCCATCTTTACCCTTCAATTTTAGGGGCACATCCCCGGTTATCACGATCATTGGCACAGAATCTTTATAAGCAGTAGCAACCCCCATGACTAAATTCATGGCTCCTGGACCTCCTGTTGCTATGCATACACCCGTATCTGATGATGATCTTGCAAAACAATCTGCAGCATGTGCTGCTCCTTGTTCATGTCTCATTAGAACATGTTGAATTTTAGATTCTTTCATTGCATCATACAATGGTAAAATCTGTTCTCCAGGATGTCCAAAAATAAATTTAACACCAAATTTTTCGAAAACTTTAACCAGTGCATCAGCACATCGTAGCGTATGAGATTCCATTACCTTTAATATGGTTTTTATATAGTATAAATTTTGGGAATTGAGATTCTCAT
>WASR01000243.1:7504-11308 GCA_009712615.1 Methanobacterium sp.
ATGTTTCAAAAAAGATAATAAGATAGTAAATGATTTTTTTCAAAAATGCAAATATCCAGAATATGTTTTCATATAGAGTATAATGATTTAATTAGCAGAATAAGTATTTAAACGGGGGAATTAAATGCCTGGTGATTTAGATTCTTTACTCAAAGAAAAAAGGATTTTTAAACCATCAATAGAATTTGTTGAGAATTCTAATATTTCTAAATGGATGGAAAAGCATAACATAGATAATTACGAGGAATTATTAGAATTTGCAGAGAAAGATCCTGAATGGTTCTGGGATGATCTTTCAAATGAACTGGAATGGTTCAAACCTTATACTAAAACCTTTAACTGGAATCCTCCCCATGCTGAATGGTTTGTAAATGGAAAATTTAATATTGTACACAATGCTGTTGATAGACATGTAAATGGAGATCGGGAAGAAAAAACTGCATTTATATGGGAAGGAGAATCTGGAGAAGTTCGTAGTTTAACTTATAAACAGCTTCAAATACAAGTTAACAAATTTGCTAACGTATTAAGAGGTCTTGGAGTTAAAAAAGGTGACACAGTTAGTATTTATCTTCCTATGATTTTAGAACTTCCCATAGCAATGTTAGCATGTGCAAAGATTGGGGCCATACATTCTGTTGTTTTTTCAGGGTTCTGGGCAAAGGCTTTTCAGGAAAGAATTAATGATGCTAATTCCAAGGTGGCAATTACTGCAGATGGTTTCACAAGAAGAGGCAAACAGATTTGTCTCAAAGAAAATGTTGACAAGATTTTGGGAAACACCCCAACCATCCAAAAATTAATTGTGGTGGAACATGCTAAGATTCCAGTTGAAATGGATTCAAACAGAGACATATGGTGGCATGAAGCAATGGAAGATTCAGATTCTATATGTGCAACTGAAGAGATGGATTCAGAAGATCCCCTGTTTATTTTATATACTTCTGGAACAACTGGAAAACCTAAGGGAGTAGTGCATGTTCACGGGGGTTATGGCGTTGGAATTTACACCACACTGAAATTTGTTTTTGATATTAAACCAGACGATATATGGTGGTGTGCAGCGGATATAGGATGGATCACTGGCCACAGCTACATAGTGTATGCTCCACTCATGATGGGTGCAACATCGGTGATATATGAGGGCACTCCAGATTATCCAGATCCCGGACGTGTGTGGAGCATGGTAGAAAAATACAATGTATCAGTGTTTTACACTGCACCAACAACTGTCAGGATGTTCATGAAATTTGGAGAAAAATGGCCTGAGAAACATGATATCAGTTCATTAAGGTTGCTTGGCAGTGTTGGTGAACCAATAAATCCTGAAGCATGGATATGGTACCATGAAGTAATAGGAAAAGGTAGATGCCCTATTATGGATACATGGTGGCAGACAGAAACAGGAATGCATTTAATCACACCCCTACCAATATCAGATCTTAAACCTGGATCTGCAGTTAAACCATTTCCAACCATTGTGGCTGATATCTTTGATGATGATGGAAATCCCATTACAGATGGAGGGGGAGGACATTTGGTGATAAAATCCACATGGCCTGCCATGTTTCGAACACTTTACAATGATCCAGACAGGTACATAGAGGCCTACTGGAGCAGGTTTAAAAATACATATTTGAGTGGGGATGTGGCACGTAAAGATGAGGATGGCTTTTTTTGGATACAAGGTAGGGAAGACGATGTATTAAATGTTGCAGGGCACAGGATCAGTACTGCAGAGGTTGAGTCAGCACTTGTGAGTCATCCTGGTGTTGCTGAAGCTGCTGTTGTGGGAAAACCCGATGAAATTAAGGGTGAAGAGATAAGTGCATTTGTTGTGATCAAAGAGAACTACCACTTTGAAACAAACTTTGAAACTGTACTGAAACACCATGTAAGAACTGAAATAGGCCCAATAGCAACACCGAAATATATTAAATTGGTTAAGGATCTTCCAAAAACTCGTTCTGGAAAGATCATGAGGCGCGTGATCAAGGCCAGAATTAAGGGTGAAACTGTGGGAGACACGAGTACACTCGCAAATCCCGAGGCAGTACAGGAAATAGATAAGTTGGATTAAAATAAATTCGCGATACAAATTCCAATTTAATCTAAACACTTTCCTTTACAAATTTGCTTAAAAATTCTGTAAACATTAGCAATGGCTTTTTAAATGGTCCTGAACGATTACCAACCTTTTGAATCATTGATATGTCTCTAGCTACCAGAGTATTAGTAAATGCAAGTATAATGAGGTAGATTAATGGCAATACAACTAGTGAAACAAATAACGTTATAATAGTTTTTGGTACGAATATCATTAATAAGCCAGCTATAGTAGCTGCCAATCCTATTTTTGTCAGGTTGGAATAATCCAGTTCTGTTCCTGTGACCTGAAGAGTTTTTCTGGTAGTCAAAACCATTATTATAAACGATGCTATGGTAGTTGCAATTGCAGCCCCATTTAAACCTAAAATGGGTACCAATAGAATTGTTAATATTAAATTGGTAACTGTTCCAATCACCAGATATACCATTGCAGGATAGGGTTTTCCAGCACCCTGCAAAACACTTGCAGAAATACCATAAACCGAGAAGAAAGCCATTCCAACCACTAATATCATCAGGGAAGTTCCTGAAAAACTGTACGCCATTGGTTTTGAAGGGAAGAGAAGCTGCATTATAGGTTCTCCAAAAATAATAACGATGGCGCAGAGGGGAAGAAGTACTAATAAAAGGTATCTATAGGCCAATGAAACATATTTTTTGACCAGACTGCTTCCATTTAATGCAAATGCTTCTGATGCAGCTGGTAAGAGAACCACAGCCACTGAAGATGATATTACCAATGGAAGTCTGGCTATTGGACTTGCAACATTGTAATAACCAAGCAGAGAAAATCCTAAAATAGGAGGTACAATGAAGTTCACTGTCTGAAACAGGGTTAGTTCTGCTAGTCCTGTTATAATTACAGGAGTACTAAACAACAGAAGCATTTTTACTAGTTTTAACTCGCCCATTGTTTTTTCAGGTTTTTTGACATCCTTCAAACCATCCCAAAATTTCCTTCGGAATATTATGACTGCTGAAGCAGCTGCAATAGCAAAACCAATAATGCTTCCAACAACTGCACCAAGAACATAAAATCCTGCCAGGATAAACACTACTGCAAGACTTATCATGAAAATCTGTTCAACAGCCCTCGTGATCATGATATCCGTCATTTCTTGATATCCCTGAAAAACTCCCCTGAACAAACCTAAAATTACACTAAATGGTGCAATAAAACTCACAGCTTGTAACAATGCAGTGAGTTCAGCTCCTCCTTTCATGTAATCTGAAATGTAACCTGCGGATAAATAGAATACAGTTACGAAGATCACGCTCATCAGGATCATGATCTTCAATGAACTGAATATGACCTTCTTAACCATGTACCTGTTATCCTTTGCAAGGTACTCTGACACATATTTGGCTATTGCTGGAGGAAGTCCGGCTACTGCAATTAAAATTAAAATCCATTGAAATGACATTGCAGTGTTCAGCATACCATAAGCATTGATGTCAAGTAAGGATAACATCAGAACCATGAATATGTATCCTCCAACCCTGAAGAATATGGTTCCAATTAGTATGATGAAACTGCCCTTCAATAATTTATGCATAACCCTTTGTTATCTCTTGACTATTTAAGGTTATAGATCAAGAAGAAAACTATTTTCAACTTCAGGGGTTACGAATCACAATTTGGATCGTTAAAATTTAATACTATTTCAAGGAATGATAGATTAAATTCAAATTAAT
>WASR01000243.1:11318-13326 GCA_009712615.1 Methanobacterium sp.
AGAAAAAAATAGGAGGAAAAAATTATACGGCTTTTTCTCCTCTTTCGCCAGTTCTAATTCTTATAACCTCTTCAACAGGTGATACGAAGATTTTTCCATCTCCAATATCTCCTGTTTGTGCAGTTTTTACTATGGTGTCAACTACGCTATCAACGTCTTCATCGTTGACAATTATTTCGAGCCTGGTTTTTGGAAGGAGATCCACTTTGTAATCCCTGCCCCTGTAACTTTCAGTTATTCCTAACTGGCGGCCACGACCTTTGACTTCTGTTACGGTTACTCCATTGCACTGAATTTCTTGAAGAGCCTCTTTTACAACTTCCATTTTGTCTGGTCTTATTACTGCGGTTATTTCTTTCATTTTACCACATTCCCTTAAATTCTGTAACCCGATTCTTCGTGAAGATGGGTGTCAAGTCCTTCAACTTCTTCTTTGAGTTCCACTCTAAGACCGATGGTTTTGTCAATGACAACACCAATTATTAGGGTCATTATGAGTGTGTATACTCCTACAACTGCGATACCTATTAATTGTGTTACGATCTGTCCAGGGTTTCCGTATAGAGCACCTGTTCCTAGTGAGTTTACGAATGGAGCTGCGAATATACCTGTTGCTAGAGCACCCCATGCACCACCTACACCGTGGATACCGAATACATCAAGTGCATCGTCGTAACCGAATTTGGATTTGACTGTTGATATTGCGATGTAACAGAATATGGATACTAGGAAACCTATGACAATTGCCCCTCCAACTGTTACGAATCCTGCTGCTGGTGTGATTGCAACTAAACCTGCTATTGCACCAGATATTGCACCGAGTAAAGTTGGTTTTCCTGTTTTTATTACGTCCATCATCACCCATGATATGAGTGCTGCTGCAGTTGCGGTGTTTGTTGCAAGGAATGCTGAACCTGCAAGTCCTCCTGCAGATAGTGCTGATCCTGCGTTAAATCCGAACCAACCGAACCACAGTAATGCTGCACCTATAACTGAGTATCCCAAGTTATGTGGTAACAGTCTGATATCTTTCCTTTTTCCGAGTAGAAGTACCAGTGCGAGGGCAGCTATACCTGCATTTAAGTGAACAACTGTTCCTCCTGCAAAGTCCAACACACCCATTTGTGCTAACCATCCTCCACCCCATACCCAGTGGGCTATAGGTAGATATACCAATGTTATCCAGATTGGCACGAATGCGAGCCATGCACTGAATTTCATCCTTTCAACGATTGCACCTGAAACAAGTGCTACTGTTATGGCTGCAAATGTCATCTGGAAAGCAACATATACCAGTAGTGGTATTGTAGGTGCTAAAGGTGCCAGAGCATTTACATCTATTCCGTTCATTAATATATTGGTCGGACTACCAATTATACCCATCACATCCGTTCCGAATGCTATTGGATATCCATAAATTACCCATATTACGCTTGTTATGGAGAATGCCATGAACGATAAAAATATGGTGTTTAATACATTTTCTTTTTTAGTAAGTCCCCCGTAGAACAATGCTACGCCGGGGAGAGTCATTAACATAACTAAAGCTGTGGAGGTTAACATCCACGCTGTATCACCAGAGTTAAGAATTGCGTCAACCATTAATTTTCCTCCCTTATGTTTTATTCTGATAATATCGGTTGATTATCAATTGATTAATGTATAGTCGTTTTAATTTGTATTATTGTGAATTTTCCAAAAGGAAAAGAGATTAATATTTCAAATCATTCACCCCAATTTTATTTTCACCTAAACTATCGGAGGTAGGAAACATACTTCCGACATATCATTGTTGAATTTAACCATATATAAATGTTTTGATTGATCTGTCCAAAAATGTACAATATCGGTGTTATACCTGATAATGAATAGAATAATCTAAAATATTTAAAAAATGTTCATAATTTGATTAATTTTAAATAAATTTTTGATAGATTGTAGAAAAAACTTCTCAAACTGAGATCAAGATATTAAAAAAAATTAAAATGCAATAAATGATTATCCTGCG
>WASR01000226.1:0-4890 GCA_009712615.1 Methanobacterium sp.
AATTTTATCAATTCTATTATTGTTAATTCCACTATTTTTAAGTTCCTCAATTGCATCTGCAAACACAAACGTTTTATTCGATGAAACAGGACCCTATGAACAAAAAGATTTCACCATTTACAACCTTGGCCCAATTGGAGAGTCGAGTTTTGCAGCACTACTTGAAGCCAATGGATTCACTGTTAAAAGAACAACACAAACACCACTAACCTACGATGAGCTTAAAAATTACCAAGTATTAGTACTCATGGCACCAGCCAGAAACTACACAGACACCGAAATATCTGCAATTCAGGAGTATGTAAGAAACGGTGGGGGATTGTTACTGGTTGGTAATGGTTGGAACACTGAGGATGGAGGTCAAGACTATGCTTTCAACAAGATTGCAGAAAGTTTTGGGGTTGATTACAAGTCCACCATCCTTGTTGGAGATTCCCAGCAGTACTTCGCATCCCAAACAAAGGCAAAAATCACCAATTTAACCCAGAATCCTTTAACATCAAATTTAAATTATTTTTACTATTTTCAAGGCACTTACATGCAGAACACTGGTAACACAACTGTTTTAGCCTATTCCAGCCCTACATCCTATGCAGACAAGGGATTTTTAACCAGCGATGGTTATTCAATGACCAACGAAATCAAAGATGCCAATGAAACATCCGGCCCATTCCCTGTATTTTCCACAATGACCTATGGTAACGGTAAAATAGTGTTCTTTGGTTCTGTGGGAGACTTCATGAACTCATGGCTTTACAGGAGTAATGGATGGATAATTGGTTTGAACAGTCTGAACTGGCTTTCAAACAAACCTGTACAACCTACTTATGTACAGGCCGGGTTATTTTCACCAACAGTTGCAGATATGCCAACTAAAATATTAGAAACCCTCGTCATGTTAGTTCTTGTGGTTCTGGGATTAATTTTTGCACTTATGAAAATGGGAAAGTTGGAGAGAACCTACCCAATTAAAACCATCAAGAATCGTACCTACTACATTTTAGCAGGCCTAAATATATTTTTCACTGTACTTGGCAGCATCATTTTTATACCTATTAATTTCCTGCTTATGGATGTTTCAAGCCCTGCATACGATCCATTCCTGGGCTATCTGCTCTTGATAACTGGAATCATTTACATAGTACTTGCTGTCATGAACCTCTACTCCATAATATTCAGGGAAAGAATGATAAGCAGAACCTCGATTTTAAACATAGGAGTTCTGATTATATTCACATTTTTAACTGTTATACTGGGAGATCTGTTTTCATTTTCAAGCATGGAACTTTTCACAGTTGGAGGTATCATCCTCATGGTGCCATACATCATCAACCTGTGGTTCATACGAAATCATGGCCCAGACTTAATTATTGAAGGAAAAGAGTTTAACAGACTGGCAAAGTTATCTGTGAAAACATTACCCTACGAACTTCATGGAACCTACAAAAACCCAAGTTTCATTGGGGAAGGTGGTTTTGGAAGGGTTTACAAGGCAGTTCACAATGAAAGGGAAGTTGCTTTGAAAATTCCAAAAACCTTTGATAAACGTTCCGAGAAAACCTTCATCTCAGAAGTGTCCAACTGGAGCCAGCTTGAACACCCAAACATTGTAAAACTCTACGGATTCAAAATTCTTCCCATTCCTTTCATTGAAATGGAATACTGTGAAGGTTCGCTTAAACATGCCAAACTATCGATACAAGAGGCTATAAATGTTATATACGAAGCAGCCAATGGCCTGGCATATGCACACTCTAAAAATATCATACATGGAGATATTAAAACCTCAAACATCCTGATAAAAAATGGTATTTACAAAGTCACAGACTGGGGGTTAAGCAAGTTAATGGGCGGAGAATCTGTGACCCTCTCAGGTGCCACACCCCAGTACGCAGCACCTGAACAGATATCAAACCAGTATGGTAAGGCAGATGAAAGAACAGATATTTATCAGCTTGGAACAGTATTTTACGAACTTGTCACGGGAAATTTACCATTTGAAGGAGAAATTGCAGCTGTCTATGGTTCAATATTAAACACAACTCCCAAACTACCATCTGAGATAGATTCGTCTGCAAAATTTGTAGAACCAATCATAATGAAGTGTTTGAGCAAGAATAAAGATGAAAGGTTCAACTCTATGAGGGAACTTATCCAGGAACTGGAGGAAAATTACGATCCAGAAAAATTTGATGAAAAAACCGTGATGTTTAAAGACAAGGAATAACCCATGGATGTGCTCCAAATTGAATAAAATCTGGATAGTGGTCATTGGTGCAGTTTTTGCCGCCATCATTCTCATCTCCATTTTCTATATTAGTTCAGACTTTGATAGGTCACTGGTACAGTCAGTAAAGGAAGGAAAATCTTCAGATTCCCTGATTCTCCTCATAAATCAGGAACAGTCTAAGGAAATAGAAAATGCAAAGAAACATCTAAACTCAAATATCTACGACATGGAGCACTGGAACAAAACTGGTGTAGATCCTTCCAAAGACGAAGAAATGGATCTTGACTTTTACAATCAGCAGGTGCAGTCCATTGATAATTGTACTCAACTCAGGAAAAGCTATGTAAACGGAACAATTTCCGAATCCCAGTTCTTAGAGAATATCCAGGAATACAAATTCATGTTGAATTAAACAGGACGTATTTTAGCATTAATAGATTAATCAGTGAAGGTTAGTGAAAAAGATGGAAATCATGGCATTAACAGGAGGCATTCCTGGAGTTGATTGCGGAGGATTCTGTGAATTCTGCTACTTCAAAACTGTTTACAAGAATAATGCCCCTGTATTCGGCTGTAAAAATTGTGGTCCCAAAGATTTAGGGTGCAGTTACTGCCAAGGAATTGTACAACTTCCAAAAATGAAATTTAAATCTCTTAACGAAGTTATAATGGAATTAAGGGGTGAAATGTTATTGATGGAACTGGCAGGCCATTTGGATGATGATATTATGATAAATATTGGTAGCTGGGCAGATATTCTATTTTATCCCCATCTAAACCAATTAATCTCAATATTAAAAAATCTGGATTTTAAGGTTCATCTGGGTTACACCAGTGGAAAGGGTGTTAAAAATGATAATGAAGCACACCACTTGCTTAATACTGGTGTGGATGAGGTGAGTTTTTCAGTTCTTTCCACTGATCCCTCTATGAGAAGTAAGTGGATGGGAGACAGAACTCCTGAATCATCAATATCAGCCCTTAAACTATTTTGTGAAAATATAGATGTGAATGCTTCCATCGTGGTAATTCCAGGAGTCATAACTGAAGAAACCATTTTAAAAACCTGTTCAGATCTGGAAGAGTGGGGTGTGAAATCCTTGGTCCTGAGCAGATTTGCCAACTCACCAAATCAGGGACTCATACTAAACAAAAAACCAATCATAGAAGGTATCACACCTGATCCATTCGAGAAATTCTGTGACCTGGTTGAAACCATGAACAAAGAATTCAACTTCACAGTCTATGGTTCACCAGCCTATCATCCCGAAAAAAATATACCCTACGCACTCTCAAAGCATCTTAATCGTAAATATTTAGAAAAACTGAACCCCATCAACAACGATGCCACCATCGTCACAAGTTCTCTGTCAGAACCATTCTTAAGAGAAATATTCGAATCAATTGATGAAGATCATCATGTAAACGTGGTTTCAGTTGAAAAGGAAATTGCAGACCTCATTACCATGGAAGATCTTGAATCTCTCGATTTGAACCGTGTCAAAGACAGAGTTCTGCTTCCAGGGGGTGCTCTTGTTCATGACAAATGGGCTGAAAAATATTTCCAAAAAGATGGAAAGACCAGAACTGTTCTCAGGGGCCCAATGCTTCTATTTTCCCCATGTCCAGATTGGGAAATGGAAGAAGAAAGACTCCTAGAATTTGAATGTGGTTCCTTTAACAGCTTAATAAACACCATAAACAGCCCATAAATCCCTTAAAAATTGCTTTTTTACAGGTTTATTCTTTGTTTGCTGTGCATGAGAACATGATCATGGATCCGTTGATCCTGTACTGGAATTTTCCAAATCCATTTTGTTCTAGTAATTTTTCAATCTCTTTAACTTCAAAGAAGTGAATATCTAATTTTTCAAGGTATTCTTGATGTTCCTCCTCCTTCCAAACACCCTCCTTAACATAGGTCATGACAGCCAAGGTTCCCCTCTCTTTCATAACCCTTTTAATTTCAACAAGTGTCGCATCAATATCCCTGAAAAGTTGCATGGCACCTATACATGAAACTCCATGAAACTGGCCATCTGGGAAGGGCAGCCTTTCAGCATCAGCCCTTACCAACGTTATATTCTCCAAATTATCCTCCTTGATCTTCAATTTTGCCTTTTTTAGCATTTCAATGGATAAATCCACTGCCCAAACATGATAAGCCTCCTTTGATAGACTTCTGGTGTACATTCCGGTTCCACATGCAAGATCAAGTATTAACTTGCTATTGGGGTTTAGTATCCTGTTTAAGCCATCCTGAATACTGCTGATTATTATTGGTACCATCAAATCTTCAGGCTGTGTTGGTAAACATCCAAAAAAATTGTAAATTCTCGACAGGTAACTTACTGATTCGTAATATTCTGGTACGTTGTCAAAATAGCTATCCATTTCCCTCGTGTGGCTGTCAACCAAAAAATCTGGTATATCATCTAGTAATTTGAAGGTGTTTCCACAGTCACATTTGAAGAGTTCACCACTGCACTCTAACCTTTGTTTACATGTGGGGCAGGAAAAATCGTTGTAATTCTTCATGAAGCTGCACTTCACTCAAGGATTTTTTTTATTGGATCAATTAGTTTTCCTTTGTATGTTTGGTGTGCAACGTTATTATAAAAAATTATCTGAATAATTTATGATTAAAAATCTCGAAAAAT
>WASR01000226.1:4900-7432 GCA_009712615.1 Methanobacterium sp.
GAATATGTGTATTAAAAAAAATAGAAAAAAAGTGGGTTTAAAAACCCTAATTACATCATTGGAGGCATACCGCCAGGCATTCCACCCATACCTTCCATTCCACCCATATCAGGTTCTCTTGGAGTTGTGGATGCAATTACATCGTCAATTCTGAGGATCATTTCAGCTGCTTCAGCTGCTGACTGGATAGCCTGTTTTTTAACCCTGTTAGGTTCGATTACTCCAGCTTTGTACATATCTCGTACATCGCCTTTGAATACATCGAGTCCCATGTAGAGGGATTTTTCGTGTGCTGCCCTTAGATCCACGAGTGAGTCTATGCTGTCGAGTCCTGCATTTTCTGCAAGGGTTTTTGGTACGACTTCTAGTGCTTCAGCAAATGCTGATACTGCTAGCTGTTCTCTGCCACTTATGGTGTCTGCGTATTCTTTTAAGCCCTTTGCAATGGAGATTTCTGCTGCTCCTCCACCTGCGACTACTTTACCATCTTCGACTGTTGCTGCGACTACACCTATTGCATCGTCGACTGCCCTCTGGATTTCGTCAACAACGTGGTCTGTTGAACCCCTTACGAGTAGGGTTACAGATTTAGGGTCTTTGCATCCTTCAACGAAGATCATTTCTTCGCCGGAAATTCTTTTCTCTGCAACGGATCCTGCGTCTCCTAGGTCTTCGAAGGTCATGTCTTCGATGTTGGAAACAACTTTAGCACCGGTGGCCCTTGAGAGTTTTTCCATGTCGGATTTTTTAACTCTGCGTACTGCTAAAACTCCTGCTTTAGCTAGGTAGTGCTGTGCTAGGTCGTCGATACCCTTCTGACAGAAGAGTACGGTTGCTCCTGCATCTGTGATCTTTTCGACCATGCCCTTGATCATTCCTTCTTCCTGTTCTATGAAGGCCTGCATCTGGGTTGGGTCTGTTATCCTGATTTCTGCGTCAACTTCAGTTTCTTTAACTTCTATTGCGCTGTTTAATAGTGCTATTTTAGCGTCTTCAACCTTTTTAGGCATTCCAGGGTGAACTCTTTCTTTGTCCACAATTACTCCCTGAACGAGTTTGGATTCTTCCACAACTGCACCGTCTTTTTTCTCTATTTTTATGTGGTCGGTGTCAATTTCGCCATTTTCTTCTACCTGTTTAACAGCAGATACTATGAGTTCTGCTAAAGGTTCTCTGGCTTTTTCTGTGCCTTTTCCGGTCATTGCTGTCATAGCAACTTTCATGAGTGTGTCCCTGTCATCAGCATCTATGGATATGACGTTGAGAATTTCTTGTGCCTTCTCTGCTGCCTGTCTGTATCCCATTGCTATGATGGTTGGGTGAATTTCCTGGTCGAGCAGTCCTTCTGCTTTTTTCAGTAGTTCTCCAGCAATGATTACTGCTGTTGTTGTTCCATCTCCCACTTCGTCTTCCTGGGTTTTTGCAACTTCTACTAACATTTTTGCTGCTGGGTGTTCGATATCCATTTCCTTTAGAATGGTCACACCGTCGTTGGTCACTACAATATCTCCAAGTGAATCGACAAGCATTTTGTCCATTCCCTTAGGACCTAGTGTTGTCCTCACTGTTTCTGCGAGTACTTTACCAGCTAAAATATTCATCCTCTGAGCATCTCTTCCTAAAAACCTGTTTGTACCTTCAGGTAAAATTAAAACTTGTTGGCCTTGGCCGCCTAATTGTGCCACAGTATCACCTCTTTTTGTATATATGTAATTCATTAGTGGGTTAGAGGTTATATAAATAGTTTGTGATCGCAGGTTGTTTTAGAAAATACGGTTCAAACCAAAGAAAAAAGAGTGTTTTAATGGCTTTTATTTCGTCTAAAAACCTACAGCTCCGCTATTTCTCCTGTTTTTTCCAAAGTGTTTTGCCTTCTTCCACTCTGGATTCAAAATAGCCCTTTCTTTCTAGATTTTTAAGAGCACTTTCCAGATTATCATGGGATAACTCTTTAAATCCAATATTTCTGAGGTGTGAAAAGAAAATTACGGTGTCCTGTTCCTCATATGGTAAAAGTTCATATATTTGGGATTGGAACGATGTGAGATTCCGTCTTGGTGGAGAAATAACGGCCTCAAAGTAGATCTAGACTGTCTCTAGTTCACTGATTTTTTGGTCTTTCTCCTCAATCATGGTCTTAAGAAGTCGGATCTCCTCATCCTTATCCTTGATGCTTTCCTGTATTTCTTTATCCTTCATCTGGATGTGTTCACTGAGTTCCTGTTTCAATGACTCTACCTTCAGATCGCTGGTTGTAGAATTTGAGGATTCCTTCTGACATTTCTTGAGTTCAATCTTCAGCTTACTGATTTCAAGCAAACATGCTTTCACAAGTTGCCTCAACTGTTCCCTCTCAGTGTCCTTTAACAACGGCATTGTATCACTACAGTTATCTATGTGTCAACCTATTTTTAAGCTTTAAGATATTAGCCCTCGAACAATTAAAAAGATCATTCAAAAACCAGGGCCAGCTAAACCAGTATCAGTGAATAATGAACACCATTAAAATACATCATCAAATTGAAACATCAC
>WASR01000226.1:7443-11699 GCA_009712615.1 Methanobacterium sp.
AATTAATTTTTTTTTAAACAAAATCAAGATGTAAGAAAAACTGGTTTTTATGAAAAATTAGTCTGAAAAAAAAATAGAGTTGATAATCTAAAATTAGGGAACTGGTAATTACAGTTCATTAACCACTATTTTAGAGTATCTCATTTATGAGCTCAGCATTTAAAATTGAAGCTCCTGCAGCACCTCTTATGGTGTTATGCCCTACAAGAACATATTTTAAACTGTTACTGTACACTTCATCCCTTCTTAATCTGCCCACGGATACTGCCATACCATCTCCAGCCATACGATCCATTCTTGGCTGTGGTCTGTTGTCTTCCTCACGGATCACAACTGGATCTTCTGGTGCAGAGTATAAATTCAGTTTCTGCGGAAGTCCTTTGAAACTGCTCAGGGATCCTTTAACTTCGTCCAGATCGAAGTCATCTTCCATTTCAATGAACACAGCTTCTGTGTGGCCGTCAAGTACTGCAACCCTGTGGCATGATGCACTCACACCGAAGTTTGCGTTGTTGACTGTTTCACCGTCAAAATCTCCCAGAAGGTGGAGGGTTTCAGTTTCCATTTTTTCCTCTTCCTCCCCTATGAATGGCACCAGGTTGTCAACGATGGCCATGGATGGTACTCCATTGTAGCCCGCTCCTGAAACTGCCTGCATTGTGGAGACGTATACCCTTTTAATATTAAACTGATCATACAACGGTTTTAAAGTCATTACAAGGGCTATTGTGGAACAGTTTGGGTTGGTTACAATAAAACCATCCCATCCTCTCCGTTTCTGTTGGGTTTCAATGAGATCCAGGTGTTCAGGGTTTACTTCAGGAACTACCAGAGGTACATCTGGTTCCATTCGCATTGCACTGGCATTGGATGCAACCTTCATACCTGCCTCTGCAAATTTAGGTTCTACTTTAGCAGCATTTTGAGACGGTAGTGCAGAAAATACAATTTCCACATCTTTAACTTCCCTGGGATCTGTATCAACCACGATGGTGTCCTTCACAGCATCTGGTATTTTAGTATCAAGGTGCCATGTCACTGCATCTTCATATCTTTTTCCAGCAGATCTGCTGGATGCAGTGAGTGCTGTTATATCAAAGTCTGGATGATCAGCCAACAATTGAATAAAACGCTGCCCCACCATTCCTGTTGCGCCTAAAATTCCTACATTTACCATTTATAATCACCTGTACTCTCTTTGAATTAATTATTTAATGCCCAGAACATCACCCATGTCGCTGATACTGCCCTTCTCAGCAGTACCCACGTATCTCAAAGCTTTAATCACTCCACTCACAAATGACTGTCTGCTGTGGGCTCTGTGTACTATTTCAAGTCTTTCACCTTCACCTGCGAAGAGTACTGTATGATCTCCAACAATATCTCCCCCTCTAACAGCGTGAATTCCTATTTCTTCATCTGTTCTTTCACCAACAATACCCTTTCTTCCATAGACACCAACTTCATCCAGATCCCTATTTAATTCATCGGCTATTATTTCTGCTGCACGAACAGCTGTTCAAGATGGAGAATCTTTCTTGTGTCTGTGATGTGCTTCTATAATTTCCACATCGTAATCTCCGATCAGTGCCGCCACATCCCTTATTATTTTAAAGAAAACGTTAACTCCAACAGCCATGTTTGGAGCAATGACTGCACTCACGTTATTTTCATGTATGGCCTCTTTAATCTCTTTAAGTTGCTGGTCTGAAAATCCTGTTGTTCCCACAACAAGATTAACACCTTCCTTTGAAGTTGTTTTGATGGTTCCAACTGCTGCATCAGCAATTGTAAAGTCTACAAGAACATCCGCTTTACTTGTTCGTAGTGTTTCAGCCAGGTTTTCAGCCCCGTTGACTTCCACACCTAACTCACCAATACCTATGACTTCTCCAACATCTTTAGATTGGAATGGAGTGTTTGGACTTTCAATTGCTGCCACAACTTCCATATCATCCTGTTCCAATATTTTTTTAATAATCTTTGAACCCATTCGTCCACATGCACCAGTTACTGCCACTTTGATCATTTTCTTAAATCCCTCCTAAGATAATATTGTTAGAAGCTCGATGGTTCCCTTAAAACCCTCGAATAATAATAAACAAAAAAAATAAATGGTTTCCAAAAAATCTGAAAACTTGGAATTTATCCAGGGACCCCACCATTAAATGAGTTCCAGATCCTTGAGAACCTTTGTTAGTTTAACAGTACTCTCATCCTTCATTGGAGCCAAAGGTAATCTTACATGTCCTGCTGGCCTTCCCATCATGTTGAGTGAATCCTTTGCAGGAACAGGGTTGGATTCTATGAAAAGAACCTTCATGAGATCGTAGATTTCGTAGTGAAGTTTGCTTGCACCTTCATAATCCCCTTCAAGTGCTTTGTTTACCATCTGACTCATTCTTGCAGGATCAACATTGGCAACTACACTGATGACTCCCCGTGCACCCAACGCTATCATTGGAAGGGTGAGATTGTCATTTCCAGATGTTACAATGAAATCTTCGACCTGTTCTTCCTGTAATCTTTTAATGGTCGCTGAAACTTTATCCATATCAGGATTAGCCTCTTTAATTGCCACTATGCCATCTAATTTTGCAATTTCGACTATGGTTTCTACTTCAATGTCTGTTCCTGTTCTTGATGGTACGTTGTAGACAATTTTTGGTATGTCTGTTTTTTCGTTTAGAAATTTGTAATGTTCCACGAGTCCGTGTTGTTGGGGTTTGTTGTAGTATGGTGTAATAACCAGGGCAGCATCTGCACCAGCATTTTCAGCATATTGAACGAGTCCAAGGGCTTCCTTAGATGAGTTACTACCTGCACCGGCAACTGCCTTGACCTTTCCATTGACTTCATCAACCAATATATCGATCATTCTTCTCTGCTCATCATGTGTAATGGTGGCAGATTCGCCGGTTGTACCTGCTACAAGCAATCCATCTACCCCTCTATCAATAAGGTAGTTAATATTTTCACGCATGCCAGCTTCGTCAACCTCATCTTCTTTGGTGAACGGAGTCACCATGGCAACTATTGTACCTTCCAAACTCATTCTAAGACACTCCTTACAAGTTCATATGCTCTTTTACCATCCTTCCATTCTACAAAAATAACCACAGATGTCTGACTCGAAGAGATCTCCACTATGTTGATTTTCTTTTTACGTAATGGTTCTGTAATTCTGGTAATGATTCCTGGTGTGTCTATGAAATCTTGACTCGTCACTGTTATCATTGCTATGTCTGTTCCCACTGAAATGGAACTGAGATCCTTATTTTCAACAACAACCTCATGGAGAATGTTGTGTGCCCTGTCAACAAGGGACTTGTCTATGAATAGGGTCACAGAATTCTGTCCAGTTGATATTCCATAAATATTGATGCTGTTCTGTGCAAGTGCATCTGTTAATTCAGATAAAACACCTGTTTTTGTTAGGATTTCCTCCCCAACAACAGCTATAACAGATATGGGCTCAACATTCAAAGCCGTTGTTTTGAGCATGTGATTGCCTGCAGGACCTATGATTTCAGTTCCTGCTGCTGAGAGATCACCGTGCTCAAATCCTATGATCTTTGCATTTATGAGTGGATCCTTGTACTTCAGGGCATGTGGATGTAACACCTTAGCCCCGTGGGTTGCAAGATCCCTCATTTCCTCGACGGATATTTTGTCCAGTTTCTTTGCAGATTGCAGTCTGTTTGGGTCGGTTGACATCACACCACCAACATCTGTTACAATAACAACTTCCTCTGCCTTCAGACAGTGGCCGAGTAGAAATGCAGTTATGTCACTGCCACCGCGACCAAGGGTTGTGATGGTTCCATCCTCGTCCCTTCCAACAAAACCACAAAGAACAGGAATAATACCCTGATCAAGTATTTTTAAGAGTTCTTCACACTTTTTTTCGGTTAATTCAAAGTTGATGTCTGCATTTAAATAATTACTATCTGTTATGATGGGCCAGCCCTCTGAATGGGGGTCTATATATTCTGATTTAACTCCAAGGGATTCTATTGTTGATGAGAATATTCTGACACTTGTAATTTCACCCATTGAAACTATGTCAGCCAGCTGTTTTGATGTTATTGATTCACCTATGGCATCATCTACTGTCTTGAGGATGTCATCTGTTGTCTTGTTGATAGCAGATACTACAACTACAACTTTTTTTCCCTTCATATACTCTTTTACAACAGATTCTGCAGCTTTTCTTATTCTATCTCCTTTACCGATCGAAGTTCCAAGGTATTTTG
>WASR01000226.1:11709-13315 GCA_009712615.1 Methanobacterium sp.
CTTTAAATTAACCTAAACATCAGAATAAGCAAAATTAAAAAAAAATAATAAGATTTCTTTGTTAGGTTTGCTTAAACTTTAATTTGATCCTTGTTTAACTAACCTGGTTACGTAACCAGCAATTTTATTCCTTAAATGTTTGGTGCTCACTGTTGTGAACTCTTCAACCAACTTTTTGTTTTCATCAAAATCTGTGGTGAATTTACCCTCGTAATTTTCGATTAATTCCTTAGATGTTCTCTTTACAAATGATGTTCTTATGTTTCCCATAATAATTACCTCCTCAAAATCTTTTTTTGTTCTTTTTTACTCATATCAGTCAATATTTTTATTATACTGGTAAGACTAACTTCATCAATATTTTTTTCCCTTGCTATTTGTTTGATCTTTTCATGGATATATGCTTCCCGTTTTTTGTCTTCGATTTCAATGCCGAGTACAAGCTTGGCATTTACTATGTCTCGAGCTAGCAAGGTTCTTTTTTCAACGAGATCAATCAGTATTTCATCCATTTCATCAATTTTAGTTCTTGATTCTTGAAGCAGTCTCGAAGCTTCTTCTTTATCCACTACCAATCACCCTTGTACCGGTGTTATCGACTTCAGTACGAATGATCTCTCCAGGATAGGAACTCCAAACATCAGCGATGTTGTCAAGATCCCCATCTCCAGATACTGCCACAAAGGAAGGTCCTGTTCCAGAAAGTCCTGCAGCTCTTGCACCAGCATCAATGGCATCTAAAGCCATTTTGGGGCTGAAACCCAGTGATGCACAATATAAAATTCCATTTAAAGTTAATGCATCGTACAAATTGCCTTTAAGAGCTTCCTCGAATGCTAGTTTCACTTGTGGTGAAATGAGTTTCATTCTCCTCACATCAGATTGTGCAGTGAGTGACTTTCTATTTGGCATGAACACTAATATATTTTGTTCATCCAATTTATCCATCTTTAAAATCTTCCTATTAACATTGTTGGTTACTGTGTAACCACCGAAAAAAGAAGCACTCGCATCATCAAATGCTCCTGTAATGGTTACTCCGGCCTCAAGCGATGCATCCACACCCATATTTATCAGATCATAGGAGTTCAAATGATCCTCTGCTGAATCATCCAAATATTCATTTTTCAAAGCCTCATGAGTTGCCATGATAACTGCGTTGGATGTGGCACTGCTGCTGCTTAAACCAGAAGCCACAGGAAGAGTAGAAGCTGTTTTAACTGAAACTCCAGTATCAATTTCATGTTCTGGAAAGTTCTCTTTAAACTTGTCCAGTACCTTTGTGACACATTTCTCCATAAGGGTTGTGTCAACATCTCTGTCAGTACTACAATTAATTGTTGATTTTGATTCTGTCAATTTGACTTCAGCTGTTACATACAACTTAATACCAAATGCAGAACCTGAGCCAGTTGATATGGCATTTATGATCGTTGCTGAACCTGGAGACTGTGCAATGGTTTTCAAAAAATTCACCCCAACAATTAATTCCTATCAAAACTACTTTTTTGTGAGTTCAAATTAAGAAACACTCATAAATGATTCAACAAAACTCATTAATCAAAAAATAAGCAGTTTATATATTATAGAATTAGGATGTTATATA
>WASR01000138.1:0-5492 GCA_009712615.1 Methanobacterium sp.
TCCACCAACCGCTAACTATATTAGATCATGTCGTAAAGCAGAACTTATTCTTGTTAAGTTTGGTGTTAACCATGAAAGATCAGAAAATAATTTTAATCTCTTTGATAGCAATTTTAGCAGTTGTTGGTTTGGTTGGAGTGTACGTAAACCTTCAAAATACATCATCAAATAATGGCCAAATAACCGATATGGCAGGTAGAACTGTTTCAATCCCAGCAGAAATCAATAAAACATATTCCACAGCAGGATCAGTGACAATAATGCTTTATATGCTGGCCCCTGACTCTATGATTGGTTGGAACTCTCAAAATGGAACTAACAATTACATGCCAGATAAATATAAAACTCTCCCAGTTTTAGGAGGCGGGCAGGGACAGGGCGAAGGAACATCTAGCTATGAAACTGTTATTTCCAAAGAACCCGATATTGTGTTTGTTGGACATGGAGGGGACAACGATACAATAAACAGAATCCAACAAAAATTTGGGGAAATTCCTGCGGTTGATATTGAAGGGGATAACAATTTAACAAATATTATTCCCTCTATTAAATTTATGGGAACTGTACTTGGAAATCAAAACCAGGCAAATGATTTAATCAATTTTTACACGAATGTTCTGGAACAAGTAAATAGCACTGTCTCTACTATACCGGATTCTGAAAAGAAAAAGGTTTATTATGCCCGAAGCGGAGATGGATTGACAACATTTGCAGCAGGTTCTCCTCAAACACAACTGATTGGGATAAGCGGAGGTAAAAGTGTTGTACAGGCCCCAGTTGCGAGTGGAGGAATGACAGTTTCAATGGAAATGGTTATCAGCTGGAATCCTGATGTTATTATCACTAGCAGCAGTGAGTTTTACAATTCAGTTTATAATAATCAGCTATGGCAGAATATTACCGCTGTAAAAAATAAACAAGTCTATTTAACCCCCCAAGATCCATTTAACTGGTTTGAAAGTCCACCCGGAGCTAATACCATAATTGGGATTCCATGGACAGCTAAAGTCTTATATCCTGATAAGTTCCAGAATTTGGACTTAAAAAATCTCACACAAACTTTTTATTCCAAGTTTTATCATTACAACTTGACCGATGATCAGGTGTCAAATATAATTAGTTCATCGGGCTTGGAGAATAATTGAATAATCGATACGTTTAAATATGCTTATCGCACATACAATGGAATGTTATAAATCGACTGAAATGTTTTAAGTAGGACGCCATAGACAACTGAGATTAGGGGAATACCTCCAAATTTCCCTAATTTCCTTCATCTATAACCACGATCTTCTATTTTTAAAATTTAGAAATTATTTAATTACGATATTTTTATCAATTAAAGCAGGATTTTAGTTCGTTTTTAGTGGTGATGAAAAAATTTATTTCAAAGCAAACAGAAATAACTCTTTACTAAAATAGCAGATAATTTATGGAGGTTTTTAATTGAAGATACGCGGAGATTTTGTGACAAATAGCAGTTCAACTAGTTTCATTTTGACTGCAAAGGAAGATATTTTTGATGTGAACATCGAACACTTCACAAAAACTGGTAAAATTGGTGTTGTACAACTGCTTACATTCCTTAAGACTGAAATGAAAAAAGAAGGTAAACAGGCTAAAGTAGGGGACAATGAATTTTATTTCACACAAAAAAAATTTTCGATTGGAAAATCCATCAAACTAGATGAAAACATTGATCCAGATGAAATTGCAACAACTGACTTCAGTAAGTTATCAGACGATGAAATGTGGAACCTAATCAACTGGATAGTTGTCAAGGGCAAGGGGAAAGATCTTTATGGCATAGGAGCCACACAAATCATTGACCCTAAATGTGAATGTGATTAAGGGAGTTCATGATGAGAAAACATTTCAGTGGTTACAACTTCCTGGCAGACCCCAAAACAGGAGTTACATTCAGATGGGGAGATAATTTTAATGAAGATCCTTACATGGCGCCATGGCCAGAACTGGTGGACATATCCATTTCAAATTACTGTATTAATGATTGTGAATATTGTTACAGACAAAGCAGTGAAAATGGAAGTTTTATGTCCCTTGAAGACTTTCAAATTTGTCTCGAACAACTCAGCAATGCAAAATTTGGTGGTGTATTCCAGATTGCCCTTGGAGGTGGAGAACCGCTTCTCCATCCAGATCTCGGCAGTATGTTGAGATTAGCAAAGGAATACAACATAGTTCCGAATTACACAACGAGTGGAAAATTTTTCACAGATGAAAATCTTGAAATAACCCGGGAATGCTGTGGTGCAATTGCAGTATCTTGGGATCCAACTAGGAACCTTACATTGAATGAAATTAAAGAATTGGGAAAATTACTTAAAGCTAATCACATTCCTTCCAATATTCACTTTGTAGTTTCAAAAAGTACCATTAACACCGCCATAAAAATTTTAAAGGGAGATTTGGAGGAATATCTTGTAGATTATAACTCTGTGATATTTTTAACCTACAAACCCACAGGAAGGGCATCGAATTCCGATATACTAAAAGAGGGGCCAAAACTATATGAATTTTTGAACCTTATTGATGAATCTCCAACTGATTTAAAAATAGGGTTTGATGCTTGCTTCGTTCCAGTTCTGATAAAAAATACTGCAATTGATACAGATTTTGTAGACAGCTGTGAATGTGGATATTTCTCACTCTACATCGATGAAAACTTGAATGTTAGCCCCTGTTCATTTTGCAACGATGAAAGTTACTGCTACAACCTGAATGAAACTAGTATTGAAGACATTTGGAGGGAAAAACTGTCAACTTACAGGGAATTTGTAGAGGAAAACACCAAAGATAGCTGCAAAGAATGTGATAAAAATTCTGAATGCCGGGGCAGGTGCCCATTTTTTAAGGAACTCTTCCTATGTTATGATACTGAAGATCAGTAAAGATCACTAATTGATTGCATTAAAATAATTCTAAAATGGTTGTTCAACTTTGAACATTAATTATGAAATTAAATTTGTAAACAGTTAACTGAAGTTGTGAATAACTGTTTCTGTAGGTGTTTGTACATGTCAAAAGATTAATATGAAAATATATATTGGGAAATGATCAACAGGCAGAAGGGAATTTTAAACAAAAAAGAACAGTTAAAACTTAAAGATTCCGTGGTTACTGTTATTGGGTGTGGAGGTATTGGAGGAGCAGTCATTGAAATGCTTGCAAGAATGGGAGTTAATCATCTTAAAATAGTTGATAAAGATGTATTTGATTATTCAAATATTAACAGGCAGCTCATGAGCAGTATTGATCATGTTGGACGTCCAAAGACCGAAGTAACCAAAGAAACAATCCAATCCATCAATCCGTTTGCCGATATTGATGTTTTCGATACAGAGTTAGATGAATCCAATGTAGAGGAGATAGTAGAGGGCAGCAGCATTGTTGTTGATGCTCTTGATAACTTAAAAACAAGAATTATTACCAGTAGGAAAGCAATGGAACTTAAAGTACCATTTGTACATGGTGCCATTCACGGTACTATGGGTCAAGTCACAACTTTCACCAATGAAACTCCCAATTATGAAGAAACATTTAGATTAAATTCTTCTGGTAAAGAATTATCTGAAGATGTTTTTAACGAAGTTTCAAAATTGGCTAAAGAAGTTCCACCTGTTATTGGCCCAGTTCCAAATATAGTGGGATGTTTACAGTCATTTGAAGTAGTGAAAATATTGACTGGAAAGGGAAATATTATCATGGCCCCGGAAGTTTTAATATTCGATCTTTTAAAGAAAGAATCATTTTCAGTAGTTGAATTCTAATCAAATCCCAATTTTACTCTTTTTATTTTAGATAAATTATTATTTGAATGTATTACAAGCCCATTAATAGTATTTAACCCGGCCCCACTTAAAAAATCGTTAATCAACGAAATTTAGCATTTCAACTCCAACACTTGGATATTATAATCAATGTACATTAAAAACCCGCTGAATCAGTACATTAGATCATAGAATTATCTTCAAAACATTTATATATTATTAAAAGGAAACTACTTTCCGGTATAAAGATCATGATATTCTCATGGAGGTAATTGATCATGGAAGACAAAATAGGAAAGGTTATTGAAAACATTGAAAGATGCGGTACAAAATTTGTAAGGCTGCAGTTCGTGGACATACATGGAACTCCAAAAAACATGGCAGTTCAAATAGCAAAACCAGGGGACATTGAAGACATACTCAAAGATGGTTTACTCTTTGACGGTTCATCAGTTGATGGATTTGTTGACATAAATGCTAGTGACTTGATTATTAAGCCAGACCCTGACACATTCTCCACACTACCATGGAGACCAGAAGAAAAAGGTGTATGCAGATTTATATGTGACATATACTGGCCAGATATGACTCCTTTCGAAGGAGACCCTAGAAATGTTCTGAAAAAAGCCCTTGCAAAAATTGAAGACAAAGGTTACCAGTACAACGTTGGTCCAGAACCAGAATTTTTCATCATAGGTGAAGATGCTGAAGGTAACATAGTACCCCACGATAATGGTATATACTTCGATGTTGAGCCTGTTGATCAGGGAACTGATGTTAGAAGAGAACTAGTTTTAGGATTAGAGGAATTAAACTTTGAAGTTGAAGTAAGCCACCACGAAGTTGGACCAGGTCAGCACGAAATTGATTTCAAATTTGACCATGCAATGAAAACAGCAGACGCTGTCATAACCTTCAAACAGGCCATAAAAGCCATAGTAGACAACCTGGGTTACATGGTCACTTTCATGCCTAAACCATTCTTCGGTGTGAACGGAAGCGGTATGCACGTCCACCAGAGTTTATTCAAAAACGGAAAAAACATCTTCTACGACCCTGATGGACAAGATCAGTTATCTGAAGAAGCAAGATATTTCATTGGAGGATTACTCAAACACTCCAAAGCATTATCTGCAATTGTTGCACCTACAGTCAACTCCTACAAAAGGTTAGTACCAGGATATGAAGCACCTTGCTACATAGCATACGGTCTTAAAAACAGGTCAACACTAGTCAGAATCCCAGCCTCCCGTGGAAACGGTACAAGGGTTGAATTCAGATGCCCAGACCCATCCTGTAACCCATACCTAGCATTCGCAGCAATGTTAGAATCTGGAATGGACGGTATCAACAACAAAATCGATCCAGGTGACGCTACTGAAATTGATGTGTTCGGATTAGATGCAGCAGGACTAGAAAAAGAAGGAATTGAAACATTACCATCCAGTCTATGGGAAGCATACCATGCAATAGAACAGGATTAAATTGTTAAATCATCCCTCGGTGACCATGTTTACAATCAGTTCATGGACATCAAGAAAAAAGAATGGGACGACTACAGGATACAAGTGTTCCCATACGAACTTGACAAGTACCTGATGATTTAATTTTTTTCTTTCCTTTTTTATTTTTAAAATTCTGTAATAAAAAAACTGAATTTGTTAAAAAATTATTAACATAAACTTTTTAAATATTTCATTC
>WASR01000138.1:5502-13271 GCA_009712615.1 Methanobacterium sp.
CAATAGATTTGCATTGAAGGATTAAGAATTGTAAATTCAAAGTAATAACTCAAAAAAAGTGTTTTTATTGGTGAACAAATGCCGCAAGAGACTGATCGTAAAATGATGGAAATTCTGCGTATACTGGCAGACCGAGAAGAAGTGTTGGGAGCCAAAACCATAGCAGAAGAACTCAAAAAGAAAGGTTACGACCTTGGAGAACGGGCAGTGCGATATCACATGCGAATCTTGGATGAAAAAGGATTCACTGAACGTATAGGATACGCAGGAAGACAAATAACCAATAAAGGACATAAAGAACTAGAAAAGGGATTGATCTACGACCAGGTAGATTTCATCTTCTCCAAATTTGAGGACATGATCCATCAAACAACACTGAACCCTTCAGATGGAACAGGAAAAGTCATAGTGAACACATCCTCATTCAAATATGAAAAGGATATTATAGACCTGCTTAAATCTGTATTTGAAAAGGGAGTGGCAGTGAGTAATTATGTGAAGTTCCATAATACACCTGTTGAAGGTGAAGAAGTGAAGTTCGACACTGTTTGTGGTACCACCATCGATGGGATGCTCCTTGGAAAGGGAATACCAGTCATACCCAAGTATGGAGGTATTGTAAAGGTAAAAGATTATGTTCCAAGAAGATTCACCGAGTTAATATCCTACAAAAAGACTTCAATGACTCCACTTGAAGCTTTTACAGATAAAAATATGACATCTGTTTTGAAAGTGATAGAAAATGGAAACGGTACCATACCTGCAAATTTCAGGCTCATACCAAAAAGTGCTAGGACCAGTGCAAAGTCCTTGTTTAAAGATCTTGAAAAAATCGGGATTCATGGACTTTTAAAGATGGGTAAAGAAGGAGAATCTGTTCTCGGCATACCAGTCGACGATAACATGGTAGGAATAGCGGTTACCGGCGGAATTTCACCATTATGCGCTGCTAAAGAAGCAGGGTTTAGTGTAAATATTAAACTTGCTGAGAACAACGTAGAATTTAAGGGAATGGAGAATTTTGTGGATTCTAGTTCAATTTTAAAAATTACAGGTCCAGAAAAGGCAGATAAAGTCAAATTTCTACTGTCTAAAACTTGGAATCTAATTTATCAGGTAGATTTCGATGTTGAAACCCATGCTGGAAATGTCATAACCAATGTATCTTACATCAAAAAACAGGATCTTGATGATGCCATGGACATCTTCGAGGAAGTAATGAAACTCGGACCCAAGTTCTGCACAAGTAAATATTTCGCAACAGTTCCGGGAAATGAAAAGGGCAAAGTAGGAATAGCCACAGTATGCAGCCTAACTATTGACGGGATACTCACAAAACATGGTGTATCAACTACACCACAGTATGGAGGAATTCTAGAAACCAATGCTAAACAGCCACGTTTCATTGAATTAACTGCATACAATGGATCATCGTTAGATCCCCATGAAATATACATTGCAAAGAACATGACCTCAGTCAATGAAGCAATTAAAGGAGGAGGTAGAGTTCTAGCTAGTTTAAGAGAAATTCCTTATGTTTCACGTCAGGATGCTGTGGAAGTGCTCGAAGAAGTGCAGGATGCCGGATTTTCAATACTTAAAATAGGTAAACCAAGTGAGCTTGTTTACAATGCCAAAGTTGAACGTTACCATGTTGGAATAGTAGCCCCAGGGGGATTAAATCCAATCGCAGCATTAAAGGAACATGGCATGGATGTGGAGCCTAAGGCGGTTGAAACCATGATGAAGGTTTCTGATATGGAAGAGTTTTAAAATATGTACCATTAAAAAAAAAAACTGTTTCATTACTCTTTTTAAATGTAAAAAAAATAGGTAATTAATTTCTTAACCTAATCATCGATGAATCGTCTGTCAGATCTTTTATCAGATGCTTCTTGATGCTTGTCTTCAAACCATCCTATTGACACTTCATCATCTTCATGTTTATCAAAGTGTGGAATGTAGGGTTTGATATCCAGTAATGGTGTTCCATCTACCACATCAACATCTTGTACATGTAAAGTTGATCCTTGAATCTTTTCAAGCCTGACAACAGATATGCCAATTTGATTGGGTCTTTTAGGTGATCTTGTTGCGAAAATTCCCCTCTTCTCATTGTCCAAAAATGGTTTCACTTCCAAAAGGTGTCCGCTACAAAGGTGTAGATGATAGATCAGGATTATATGGGAAAACCCATCAAGATCCTTTAAACCACCTTCATATTCTTTTTCAAGTTCAATTTGGCCCTTAACTCCCCGGGCTCCAATTGGTTGTATGGGCATTCCTTCAAGATCTTTGAAAGGTGTATGGATTGTACCTATAGATTTAAATTCAATAGTTTTCATTTGTTCACTCCTAGGATATCTGTCTTAAATATTTAATAGGTGATCTAGTCTTCAAGTACTGTGTAGTAAGATCCTGTTACACATGAACTGCAGTATGTATGGCCCCCTCTAATATGGTGTTTACCATCCATGACAGTTTCTCCACATTCATTGCATTTGACTATCTCCAAGGGTTTGCCTGGCAGATCATTTTTATTGATCTTCACATTAACCCTCTGTAAATCAAACAACTCTTCTCCAGGTGTTTGATCAACCCTTTCAATTAATTCTTCGATTGTTTCATCTTCTGCCCTTTCATCCTTGTTGTTTGCTTCCCTGTCAACGAGTCTTAAAGCTTCATTAGTTTCAATATTTACAAACGTAGCTGCAAATTTACCATAACCCATTGGTTTGAGGGATTTTTTGCCAAGTGATGTTTGTGTAACGGACATTATAGCATCTGAAATACATCGATCAATTTCTGTGTAAACTATCAACCTTTTATCCTTCTCACCAGGTTTCATATTCATCTTTTCCATTCCATGAATTGCTAGTTTGGTTCCCATTACAATCCCCCCACATATATCTCCATGGAATTTACCTGCCTTTTCCAGTAATTCTCTGTATTGACTCATTTAAACACCTCTCAATGTTATAAATCTTTATTAAAGCTAATTTAGTTCTATTATTCTATTGTATCCATTGGGACACAGATTTTTCTATCCAAACCTATTTCAATTATTTTTACTTCAATTCCGTAAACCATTTCCATGTTTTCTGTGGTTATGATGTTTTCTGGAGTGTCAATCCCAATAAATCCTTTATTCTTCATGAGTGCCACTTTATTGGCAGATATAAACGCATGATCAGGATAATGAGATGTCATGATTATTGATATTCCCTCTTGTGATAATTTTGAAATTATGTTCAGTGTTTTTAACTGGTTTCCAAAATCAAGGTGGGATGTTGGTTCATCTAAAAGCAATATTTCTGGTTGTTGTGCTATGACCCTTGCAAAAAATACGAGTTGCTGTTCGCCTCCACTCAAGGAGGTGTATGGTTTGTTCTTTAAGTGGCAAATTCCGAACTTTTTAAGGGCTTCCTCAGTTATTTGTCTATCTTCTTTGCCTGGAGAATCTAAGTAATCTATATGAGGAGTTCTTCCCATCAATACAACATCAAAAACTGTGAAGGCAAATGTTGAGACATGGCCTTGGGGAATGTATCCAATGTTCTTTGCTATTGTACGCTGATCCATGCTTTTAATGTTTTCCCCTTTAATGGAAACATCACCTTCCTTAAGTTCATGTAGTTTGTTCATGCATTTCATCAAGGTAGTCTTACCACACCCATTGGATCCCAGTATGCAGATCACATCCCCCTTATCAACAGTTAAATTTACACCTTCAAAGATGTTTTCAGAATTTTCATAGGCAAATGTTGCATTTTTAACTTCTAAAATAGTCACTTCTTTCACCCCCTCCATAATAATTTAAGTCCACTGATTGTATCCCTTCCTTAAAAGGTATAAAAAGAAAGGCGCCCCAATGATTGCTGTTAAAATACCAATTGGAACTTCAATAGGCAACACAGTTCTTGAGATGTTGTCTATTAGCAGGAGGAAAGTAGCCCCAAGACAAATTGTAGCCGGTAAAAGCCTCTTATGATCTGGACCCACCAACATCCTGCTTATGTGAGGTATAATTAGGCCAACCCAACCAATAATACCACTTATAGATACGGCTGCAGCAGTTATAAGGGTACAACATACAATGATGATGAGCCTCAACTTGTTGGTTTCTACCCCAAGTGATTTAGATTCCTCATCACCCATGGCAAGAACATTCAACCTCCACCTTAAAATAAGCAGAATGCTTATTCCAATGATGATCGGCACTGAAACCATTAATACCTGAGCATTTGTCACCGATGCAAGACTTCCCATCAACCAATAAACGATCTGAGGAAGTTTAGAGTAGGGATCAGCTGTATATTTGCACAATGATATTAAAGCAGTGAAAAAGGATGCTACAGCCATACCACTTAACACCATAACCAGGATCTCCGAGTTCCTTATGGACCTTGCAATGAAGTAGGTGATAGCTACAGCTATAAGACCCCACGAAAATGCTGAAATCTGGGTTATTATTGGAATACCTACAATTAGAATAGCTATTGCCGCCCCAAACCCTGACCCAGATGACACCCCTAAAATATCCGGTGAAACAAGAGGATTTTTAAAGGTACCTTGAAATGCTGCTCCAGCCACAGCCAGCGAAGCACCCACAAGAACCGCAGCCATGATCCTTGGCAGGCGTATATCCCAAACAATGGTAGATGCTGTAGCAGATACATGAATAGTAGGAATGAACTTGGCCAGGATTGTTGTGATGACCTCAATAGGACTTAATGGGTATCTTCCTATCATGAACGATACAAAAAACAAGAGAATGGGAAGGGCAATTAAAGTTAGGTTCAATGCCCATTTTTTCCCTTCACTGTCTGAAAAGAATCTTTGTATACTGTTACTCTCTGTTGACATATTTTCATACCTAAATTTAATTCGACGTATTAATAGTGTTGTTATGTTGTGTTCAAACCAGAACCTGTCAAGATATTATTAACATCATCATCTGTTAGTTGGTAGTTGTAAAATTCTGAATAAAACTCTTTAACTTCTGAAGTTAAATTCAAATCCTGGAATTTATCAGGGTATAAAATTTTTGCAACCCATGGAATACCTATTATCATGTTAGCTCCAGTGGGTCTGTCAAACCATTTGAATGGAGACTGCGGAGAAAGGTAGACCCTTTTATTTTGCACAGCACTGACACCACTCCACTGGGAATTGTTGTACACATTTTGATAGAATGTTGGGTCTGTGGTTATGATCACCTCAGGATTCCACTTGAGAACCTGTTCCATGGTCACGTCTGTTTCTCCATTACCCCCGCTTTGCTGTACATCTGCAACATTTTTACCACCACAAAAATCTATTAATTGAGCATGAACAGATTCTGGGGGTTCAGTTTTAAGACCATCAACATCTTCTGCATAGTAAACCCTCACTTTATCAGAATCAGATATGTTTGAAACTACATCCCTAACTTCTTTTTGGACTTTATCATTGTATGCTACTAGTTTAGCTGCTTTGTCTTCAGATCCCATGATTTTTCCCATGAATGTTATTGAAGGATCGAAGGATGTGAAGTTGCTTGTATCTAAAACCCCAACCACAGGAATTGATCCCATTTTCTGCTGTCTTTCAGATATTGTGGATAATGTGGATGAATGCTCAGATGCACTATCAGGTGTTACACCTTCAAAAACCAGATCGGGTTCCATGGCAACGAATTGTTCATAGCTACCTGTCTGTGCACCATACCATCCTCCAACAGATGGTAGGCCTTTATACTTGTCAGGCATATATTTTTGTTCTTCTGATGTTGTTTGATAGTTGAAGCCCAATAATTTGTCTGGACTAATCATATAAACCATAACAGTGGCTGTTGGATCAGTTGTGAGTACTTTGTTAACATTGGTGGGGATCGTAACCGACCTGTTAGCCATATCAGTGATTGTAACATTACCATTACCAACCAATGATCCATTTGAAGTAATGTAATAACCTGAAATCGATACAACAATAAGAATTACAGCTGCAATTAAGATTAAATTATTTTTATTCATTTTTATCACTAAGTTATTAACGATTTTTCCACCAAATAAGAATCCAATCCGAACTTTCCTCCGGATTTTCGAGATATCCCTCTTTATTGGTAACTAATATCTTTTCAAAATGTTTTCTAAGCAGTGTTTCCTCATCATGGTTTAAACCACCCATCTTCCAACAATATCTGTCGATAACTTCATCCATATCTTCATATATATTCAGAGTTTCACAACTGAGTTTCTCCACATTGGCAGTTATGCCTATTTTATGGAGGATGTTACACACGTACATGTAACTCGGATATTTTGGGTATTCTCTTTTAATGATATTAGACGTATTATTTTGATAATTTAAGTTTTCAGAGTGTCTTAAAGTAAGATAAACATTATTTCCTATGTTATTAATTTTTCTGAGTATGGTTTCAATTTCCATAACGCCGTTTAAACAACGAGATGCAACAACAACATCTTTCTTCCCTATGGATTCCAAAGAAATGTCCAACATGTCACCCTGCAAATAAGTTAAATTGTTTATTCCTTCCTTATTCGCCTTTTGATACAGAAGATCAAGCATTTCTGTAGACAGATCAATACAAGTCACATCGGAAACCTTTTTTGCAATATCCAATGTTATTGTTCCTTCCCCACAACCAATATCCAGAACAGAATAGTTTGGTTTGGTTTCTATTCTTTCAAGCAATTTTTTTGGATAATCATCCTTTTTCATCCATGTTTTGAATTTTTTTGCTATATTGTCCCAGTCTTTGCTTTTATTAGATGGAGGTAGTTCTTTTAGTTCTTTTTGCCAATAATAGGACCAATTTATTTCGTTGAGTGGGTCTGTAATCCCTTTATATTCACCCATTTAGTTCACCCCATTCATGCTAATTAACCATTATTAACTTACCAGTTTCAGGATCTTTGTAAACCGTCCCTACCTGTTCATATCCATTTCCACTGCTTGAACCATTTCCAGGGCTGTTATTCAAAGATTGTGATTGTCCATTAACAGTTACGGTATTTTGTACAGATCCTGATGACTCTGATAGTATTGATGGATTGGTTTGCAAAGCCATGATAGCAAAAACAAGAAATCCCACTGCAAGCACCAGCATACAATCCGTGAGGTTAATTATCCCTGAGGTTGGATCCTCTTCATCACCATCATCTAAAAATCTTCTTTTCTTTGACATCTCTCTAAAGCCTCCAAAGTAGATGTAACAATGGCCTCAAGTATTGAAAGATCATCCATGTACCACTTCTTTCTGTATCGGGAAATTATGAATCCAATTGCACCTGCAGCCAATCCGGTAATCGTCGTATCAAATGAAATTGTTAAAGCTTGAGCAAGGGCATTTATATCTCCATTTCCAAGAGCAGCTAAACCTGGACCGAGGGGAATAAGAGTCCCCATCAAACCCATAGTTGGACCTAATCTTACCAATATATCTGTTTTTTGAGTAATATTAGAATATTGAAGTTCTAAATCTTCAATAAGTTTATTTGCTAAGGCTTTTCTTGATTCAACATCAATATCTTCGTTGTTAATTATTTTTATCAGAACATTTTTCATATTAACATCTAATTCGCTGTTTCGAACATGTTCTTTCATCTCACCAGGACTTGCTGATTTTGAAATTGCCCTAATGAGTTTTTCAGTTTTATCTACATCGAAGCTGATCCTTGAAAATTTTTCAGTCACACAGCTTCCCAAACTCAGGATTGCAAATGTAAAAAATCCTATGAGTATTATAACAACAGGAATAAGAAAAC
>WASR01000161.1 GCA_009712615.1 Methanobacterium sp.
TGGTGTAAATACCCGCACCGTTGTAACCTGTGCAGCTCACCCTGTTGTTGGACACCGTGTTGTTTTCACTGTTGTCGTTGAATATTATCCCGTTTAAGAAATTACTGACGGTGTTTCCATTTAGGGTGTTGTTGGTGACGGTTCCATATTCGAAGCTTATTCCATTCCCAACACTCGGATCAACTCCAGTAATGGTGTTGTTTATGACCCTGGAGTTGTAAACATTCCCATAAAACTGAATTCCAACCAGTGATGCGCCTAATATGACGTTGTTAGCTATTGTACAGCTGTTGGCATTGTTGATCATGATACAGTAGTTACTTTTGGTCAGTATGAAGTTCTGAATCGAAGAACCTGAAGCAGCAGAGTTAACAGTAAAAACAGCAGAACTAGTATTTTTAGCCTCAAGAGTAACGTTACCCGAGGCTTTAACCGTTACTTTCTTGTTCAAGGATATGCTTTCCTTATAGGTGTATCCTTTAGTATTGTTATCATAAACAGTGATGCTATCTCCATCAGATGCTCCATTAACAGCACTTTGGATGCTTTCCCCGGGATGAACTGTGATGTTTGCAGCACTAACAGATTGGATAGAAAATAGTAACAAACACATCAAGAACATGTATATGATCAGTTTTTTTAACAACTTTACTCCACCAAACCTACATAATTCATGTAAACTGGTTTGTAGACTCACCCTAATATATTATTTTCACCATTCTTTGTGATAAATATCACAAAAGAATCCTCCATGAATCCCAGTTGCCAGAATTAACATTATATTGGGGTAAAAATTTGATTTAGAACTCTAAATATCTGCTTTAAACGGAGTATTAACTCAAAATAAATGTCAATAAAAATCAGCTCAAAATTATAAGTCTTTAGAATGAAAATTTTATAAGATCATGATTCAGATCTCAGCGAAGGTTCATGAATCTTAAAAATCGGTCTTCAATGATGTTTAAACCGAGTCCAACCCTTCCAGTCCTCCAGATACCACAGCTGGTATTGATTGTTTTGTAATCATCCCTGTGTTTCTCAACTACATTTTTCAAGGTTGTGTAGTAACTCTCTGAAAAGGATTCTGACCTCGATACATGATAAATTTCAATGGGAATTATGTAAACAGATTTTCCAAGTTTTCTAGAGTCCAAACAATAATCTGCCCCGTATAAATGCCAGTCCGGACAGGTTTTTTCATCAAATTCCAGTTTATTAAACAAGGATCTGGGCACAATGAACAGACACTCATCAACTGTTTGAACCTCGATGGGATGATCCACATTCACACCAACATCCTTGGGAGGACATCCATCCTTAATATTGCTGTACATTATGGGCTTTTTATGATCTTTACTGTAGTAACCAGCCACACCTGCAACACCCAGATCATCCAGATCTAGGACCATTCCTTCGATGTCCCTGAGACAGTTTGGGTAGCTGAGGTCAACATCCTGATGCACGAACATTATAATTTCATTTTTAGCCTTTTTTGCCCCGTAATTCAATGCTTCAGCAGCTGATTTATATTTTCCATCACTGTTATCAATCAGAATAAGTTCATATTCAATATTCTGTTGCTTTAAACTTTTCAACAGCACATCATCGAGAATTTTTTGGTTGTTGTGTACGCAGATAACTGTGATCATATTATATTTGCTCCAAAATGGTTAAATAAGGATTAAACGTTTAAAGGTACTTATCCGTGAACAATATCCAGATAACAAACAGTACTACGATTATTGGCAGGTTTAGAAGGAACAGGGCTATGGTTATGTAACATGTTCTTGCGGCAATGTATGGAAGCATGTTGTAGATGACATCATCCTTCTGATCAAATTTGGTTGTAAAACCGTAGTACACTGTGAAGAACATACTCAGGGCAAAGAACACTACGAAGACCATGATCAGGTAGAATACAGGAAGGCCGTAGGCAGGTATCATGTATGAATTTGGCAGCAGATAGTAGATACTCAAAAGGAAGAATAGAAAACCAATTAACAGGGATACATATTCCACTATGTTGGCTAGGGTTTTGCCTGTTCTAACTGCAAATGTTTTGCAATCAAAGGACAGGTCCAGATCATACTCTATGATTGTGTGTTTAATTTCGTGTGCGAAGTAGATGAGGAATAAACTGATCAAAAGGGTAACTGTTCCCAGACTGAAGTAATTAAATTCAGCCATTAACACTGCAGACGGAAGAACAAAGAATCCTACCGATGCAACCACTGGCCCAAGAATACTTTCCTTAAATCTCCACTTCGTGTTACTGTAGACGAGTGCAAGCACCAGTATGAGGATTAAAAACAGTAGTGAAACCTTTGATGTGTATATGAGTACTAAAAACTCCACTGATAAAAGGTATAGTAGTCCAATACACACTATCAAGAACTTTTTTGATATGGCTCCCTGTGTAACAGGATTTTTAGATTTAGGGTCCTTATCTGCGTCTCCAATAGCATTACAAATGAAACCTCCTGCAAATGCCGGAACCAATGGAAGTATGTAGAGCAGATCCCATGGAGAGTTGATGAAACCGTTGTAGATCAAGATGGCAAAGAACGGAATCATGGTTATGAAATAACCACCATACTTCAACGATCTTGTTGTTCTGTAGGCCTGTAAAAATGGGTTTAAGCTAACCATTGTCTTTCACCTTTGTATACTTTATAAATGTTAACAGTGCGGTGATCACTATAAACGGCACCATTGTAGTAGTTCCAATGAGAAGATACTCGGTATGGGATAGCAATATGGCAGAGTATCCATATATCATGAAGAACATGAGGTAAATGGCGATGATGCTCGTGTCCATGAGGGGCGACTCAATGGATCTCTCATCTTCGGTGTCTCCCCTGGCTTCAATGAACCTGAAGATCAGGTTTGCTAAAAATGCTATTAAAAACCATCCCATGAAGTTACCCATGGGTATTCCATAGTAGGGTCCTCCAACTATCCAGAACCATCCATCAGTCGCAACAACCACTGGATCGATGAGCATGTCCAGATTCACAGCAACAAAACCACTGATAATGGCGAGTCCCAGCAGTACAACCAAGGAGTAGATCATACCATCTACCTTGAAGCTGGGCTTTCTAGAACCAAATTTGATGATTATGTCAGTGAATATATAAGACATGTAAATAACCACGGCCCAGGATATTGCAGTAGTTAAAGGAACCAATCCAAGGATGAAAGGAGATAATGCCGGATTGTAGTAATAATGTCCAAATATCCAGCCATATTTAACACCTATGAGTTCGGGTATTGTTCCCAAGATAAATGCTATCACATAAAATATCAGTGTCTTCTTGTTTCCCAACCTTATTGAGGAATGGATTATAACCAGGGCAAATGCCGTGTATATCCAGAGTGATCCTATTATTTCCGTGATTGGCACTTTAAGCCCGAAGAAAGTGGACATGTAACACAGAAACGTGAAGATAAAAAAGACCAAGTAGGCAGGAAAAATGGTTTTTTTAAGCTGAAGCTGATCCTTAACAATAACTAACACAACTGCTATGAACACTATTAAAAGTTCTAAATACAACAGGAATGACATGTTTATTACAACCCTCTAATTTGTTACTATTACCTATATTTTTTTTTAATTCATATATAAATTCATACTAAATCCTTAATTTCCTGATCACATCCATATCAACATCATCAATACCCTTGACCAAATACAGAACCACGAAATATATGATTGTGCCTGCGACTATCAATAAAAAAATGTTTAAATAGATAAAATACCACAAGAACAGTCCCATAACAAGGGTTGCAACAAGAATTCTGGACAGATCCCTCACAACTGCACTGTATGAAATTCCATATCCCAGCTTGTAGGTTATGAATATTATGTAACTCACGAGCACGATCTCAGTAATCAATGTGGCAATACTCGCTCCAACATAGCTGTAAGGTGGTATCAATATCAGGTTCAGGACAATATTAACGCACAAACAGAATAAAGAAATTTTAGTTATTATAATCTGCTTGTTGATGGATTGCAGAAGCTGGGTGAATGAAGCACCTGCAAATGTGAATACCACGGTCCAAACAAGTATCTGAAGTGCAGCAACCGACTCATCAAAACCTGTTCCATAGAGCAGTAGTATGACCTGTTTTGCGAGAATTGAAGTGCCCAATCCCAGTGGAATTCCTGCAATGAGCATGTACTTAAAATACCTCTCATAAAGCAGTTTCAGAGATTCACTCGAAGAATCATTGAAGAGTCTGGACATTACAGGGTAAACAGCAGTATTTATTGCATTAGGAAGTAACAGTGCGATGTACATCAATCTGTACGCTGCACTGTACCATCCCACAGCCTCTGCACCCTTAAGAATTGACAGCATAATGGAATCTACGTAGGTGTAGAGCATTCCACTCAGAAATATTATTCCAAAACTCCAGGCTTCTTTGATGGTGGGCTTCCAAAAACTGAAGTCAACATCGAGATCAACACCGGAAAATTTCTTGATGTAAACTGCCAAACAGTAGACTAAAACTACGATACTTGTTATCACATACACCCATGCGAAGTAAACTATGTTCAATCCGAGATAGATTCCCAGAAGGGTGCCTGCAAGAAGAACTACGCTGTTGATTATATTAGCAAGGGAAAGATACTCCATTTTCTCGTCTGCCTGGAAAATAGCATTTAATAAGGTGTAAAATGAGCTGATTATTACAGATATTGTTATTAGATATATTATCAGGCTTTCAAGGGGATCGTACCCTATTAACTGCACAGTGAAAAATACAAGTGCAAAGGTAACGATTGCGAGTATAATCTTCATCAAGAAGCTGTTTATTATGTATTTGCCAGAAAGGGATTTGTCACGTGCAAGTTCCCGGACAATGAGGGTGCTCAAACCCATATCTACAAAAACTCCAAAAATAGCACCAAATGACAGTCCCAGAGACAAAACTCCGAAGCCACCAGCTCCAAGATATCTGGCAGTGTAAATAACTGTGAAAAATGCAAGGATATAGGTTAATATTTGTGAAATGAAGACTAAACCCACATTTTTGCTAATTTTTTGAACAGTATTCATGTTACGGCCTGGAGGTTTAAAATTTCTCTGAGATATCTCTTTTAGAGCAAAATTACATTTAAACTGAGCAATGTTACCAAAATATATTGATTTTATGTCTCGCTGATCAAGAGTTCCCTACAAAACCATGAACGGTTACATGATATTAAGAGTAAATACGGGTATTAATCGTCTATTTCATGATAATTAACCATTCAATTGGTGTGTATTGTATTTTTATATAGTTTAATTATACGCCCCTAAATAAATAGTTTTTTACTTGAATTAGGATGATGTAGACTACATTACAATGTGAAAGAATATTTATTAATCATAATTACAATAATTAACTTGGATCAAAAAAAATATTTTCAAAATAAATACAGTTTTGTTATATTGTTGGGACATACAAATGCGAATATTTCCATTGAATCATATTTAACGGACAAAAAGTGAAAACTATGAAAATTCTTCTTGTAAACTATCTTGAAACAACTTCTCCGGGAGGTATAAGTAAAACTGTGTATGAATTGGCTCAAAACCTCGCAAAAAACAATGAACTCATTGTTCTTCAACCAAATCCCTCCCATTTGCAGGGTGAAGAATTCTGTGATGGATTCAAGATAATCAGGATATCATCACCAATCGACAACACAAAATACTTTTACGGTCTCAACCTTGAGGTGTTCAGATACCTGAAGGATCATTTCAAAGAATTAAATCCAGACATTGTTCATGTGCATGGATATCATCATTTAATGCCAATTGAGACGATTCACACAATAAAACACATAGATCCTGATGTTCCCATAATATTTTCACCCCACCTGGATGTGATTAGGGGCAGGTTCGTTGGAAAATATCTCTGGAACATTTACAACATCGTGGCCAGGACTGTTTTCAACAAATCAGCCAGCATTACATCGTGTTCTAATTTTGAAGCTGCCAACATACAGAATATTGGTGTTGATAGTGACAAAATAGTACTCATTCCACACGGAGTGGATATCATGGACGTAAAAAATGGAACAAACAGGGACGATACCATAGACCTACTCTACACCGGACACATGATACCAAGAAAGGGTGTTGATCATATTTTAAAGGCTCTAAACAGTCTGATAAATGATAAAGGAGTAAAAAATGTTGTTTTAACACTGGTGGGAGAGGGGCCTGAAAAACAGAAACTCGTTAAGATGGCAGAGGAGCTTAAAATTAAGGATCATGTGGTGTGGAAATCATTTTTATCCAGGGAGGAACTGATTAAAGAGATTAGAAAATCTGATATCTACATGTTGCTATCTAGATCTGAAGCCTATGGAATAGCAGTTGCTGAAGCACTGGCTCTTGGAACTCCGTGTATAGTAACAGATAGAACTGCTTTAAAAGAATTTTCAAGTGAAATAGGTTGTTACACAGTAAACTATCCTCCTGTGCCTGGGGAAGTTGCTGACATGATAATGAAGGTATATTCTGAAGACAGGGGTGTCGGACCACTATCAGAAAAGATCAGGACTTGGAGCCAAGTTTCCAAGGATTATGAAAAGCTCTACGAGAATGTACTCAACAATAAAACCGGGAAAATTTCTTAAACAAAAATAAAAATTTAATTATTTTTTTGGGGATCTGTGAATGTTCGAAACAAAAAGAATCATGAATTGGTTGTGGATCATACCTGGAATAGTTGCTTTTTTCATTGCACTCATTCCAACAATTGCAAATGTATGGCCATTAACGCTGGATATATACACACATATACATATAGCTCAGGTTTACAGTCATTATGGACTTACCTTGATAGATCCAACTACCAATCCTCCAACTGGAACACCAATAGCTTATCCCCCACTTTTTAGTCTGATCCTCATGGTGCTGGCAGTCATATTCAAGGCAGACTACTTCACAATTGCCAGGGCATTACAACCAGTTCTGGCATTTCTTGCTGTATCATCGGTAGCCTATGTTGCAAAGAAATTTTATGGAGACATCGCAGGAATTTCAGCAGGATTCTTAATCCTTTCAAGCTACCTGTTCAGCAGAATGGTTTCTCCACTCCCTGAAACATTGGCCATAGTATTCGTACCCCTTGCAATTTACTTCTACTACAGATCCGTTGTGTCCAAGAAATATTTATTCGCAATACTGTCAAGTTTCATGTTTCTGTTGGTGATAATAACTCACCAGGCAACAACATTAATACTGTTTCTAACTATCACAGCCATAACTGTGGTGGCTGGACTGGTTAAGAGGGAAAAATATTATATTTATTCCTATCCTCTGTTTTTATCGCTACCAATAATCCTAGGACTGATAGCTTCCCTAGCAGCCCTTTTGGTTGCTCCGGCCTATGTTTCCAAAATATTTACCTATGGATTAACAGCTGTAACAGGTTACACATCATCACTACCAATCAGTGACCCTATCAGTGATGGCAAATATTTGGTTTATCTTGGAATTGTGTTGATATTTGCAATAGCAGGTGCTGTGGTGGCGGTTAAAAGACGTGAAACCCGTGATATTTTCATTATTGTCTGGATCATCGTTGTATTTTTGATGAGCAAATCCTACTGGTTCGGTGTGAATGTATACACCATAAGGGTTCTGGTTCATCTTCTCATACCGCTATCAATTCTTGGAGGCCTGGGACTAAGCTACCTATATCTTGACTACAAAAAAACTGAATTCCCCAACATCAAGGTTCGTTCCTTGTTTTTAACGGCAATTTTTGTAGTTTCAGCTCTATTTGCCGTGGTCACAGTATCAGATCCCCAGTTAAACCTGCTTCCAAAGTACAATGCCCAACCTTACAATCAGAGCAATTTAATTATTCCACAGATAACTCCTCCAACCAGTTCTGAAGTGGAACTGGCAAACTGGTTTAAACAAAATGGTGATAACAAATCAGCTGTGGTATCAAACAACTATGCAACTAACATATTCCTTCAAGCCGAAACAAACCAGCCCATAGCAGGAGTACAATCCTCAGAACACGTCATAGAATGGGGTTTCAATCCAGACGAACTTAAACAGAAGGAGATCGGGTACTTTGTATTCGATAAAAGACTCAATTACACAGCAAACTCAACAGAAAAGATCGTGAGCCAGGGAACCTTCATATTTTACAACAGTAACTACAACATCACCTCCCTAATACCTGAAAATTCAGAGCTACTATACCAAAACCAGAACTTCGAAGTATTCAAAATTTAGAGAACCCGAAGGTAGGACTTAAAAGATAAAATTAACTGTCAAATGAGTGAAAATCATGAAGATTGCAATTGTAGCACCAATGGATCCAAGAACAGGCATCAGCAACTATTCAGAAACCCTTGCAATAGAACTCCTTAAACTTGGACAAGACGTGGATATTGTGTCCCCTGAAAATTCCATTAACAGTTATCTCAATACTCACAAACGAATGAATCATGTAAGACCTGAGAATTACACTGTAGGTGACTACGATGTAACCCATTTTCAGCTTGCAAATTCACCTCTCCATGAATTTCAACTCCACATCCTGTCAGCTAAAAACGAAGACCTGTTCAGAAATTCCAATATTATAACTACGGTGCATGATGCAAGAAATTTTGATGTGTTCCAGTATAACTGCTTAAAATGCTTATCATTTGGTATTAACTCATTTAAATCTTCATTAAGCTTACCTTACAATCTTGTTGACAGGGGATTTCAAAGGGTGAGCAACCTGCTAATCCTGCACAACAACGCAGCAATAGATGAATATAGGAACAGATACAACCTCGAAAAAATGATGTTTAAACGTGTACTTCACCCTGCATACCGCATACCAGGTGAAAACATCGTGAAAACAGAGAGTAAAGGAACAAAAACTGTGCTTTCACCGGGCTACATATCCCCATACAAGGGACAGGACATTCTGATCAGGGCTGCTGTAGATATTGATATGGATTTTAAACTCGTTTTTATGGGTAAAATTTTAGATCCAGGTTATGGAGCATACCTCAACCAGCTGGTCATGGAAAATGGGCTGGAAGATAGAGTTGAATTTTTGGGTTTTGTTTCCTCTGAGGAATTTATCAACAACATTGATAATGCGGAGGCGGTTTTGGTACCAAGACTGACGAGTCCATGGCTTTTAAACAAACCACTATTCAAGCTTCGAAGATTCATGGGGCTTGACACCCTCATAAACCAATCAACAAGTGGAGTTTTAACCAAAGCCTTGGCATCCGGAAAACCAGTCATATGTTCCGAAAATCAGGGCTTTGCAGACTATGTTCAGGAAGATAGGGGATTGATGTGTGATGATAGAGTTGAAAGCTGGAGTGAGGCGATAAAATATATGCTTGAAAATCCAAATAAAGTAAAGGAAATGTCTATTAATTCGAAGAGATTTGAGGATAATGTATTGGATCCCACAAAAATTGCCGAAGAACATCTAAGAATATACGAGGAATACTTTTAAAAAAAAGGTTAGATCATGAAATTTTTAAATCCCTTCAAGATTAATGATTGGAATATCAAACACCTGCTCACCACAGTCATTCTGTTTCAAGCACTACTATGGATCACAATAATTTTAGAGTCTTACAACATATACATACCATTTGTAAGGGGAATAGTAGCTTTTATAGCTTTATTCTTCTTAAATGGAATACTGATCCTTAGAATTTTGAGAATTCACGAACTAGACTCCATCAGAACCCTGCTCTACAGTTTGGGTTTGGGCACAGCATCCATTATGTTCTTTGGAATGCTGGTGGATTTAGTGTATCCCTTTTTAGGGATCACGCTCCCAATATCCACAGATCCCCTGCTCATAACCTTCACGGCCTTTACTGGGCTCTTGAGCTACCTGAGTTTCAGGAGGGATGGAAAGTTTAACAGACCAGATATTTTGGATACAACTGGATTATCAGTTCCAATATTGACGTTTCTCCTTCTACCATTTATAGCCATATTTGGAACCTATTTAATAAACATATATCAAAACAACATTTTACTGATTATAATGTTCTTTTTAATTGCTGTGGTTCCATTTCTAGTTGCATACAACAAATTGCCTAAAAAATTATATCCATTCGCAATTTTTTCAATGGCACTAACACTCGTTCTTTCCACATCTTTAATATCGAATTACATCACTGGCTGGGACATTAACCTAGAATATTACTTCACTAACCTTGTTACCAATACATCCTACTGGAACTCATCCATACCTGATCTTTTAAATGCCATGCTGAGTTTGGTTATCATAGTTCCAATATTCTCCAAGCTGTCAGGAATGTCTGTTGTTGCCATATACAAAGTTATTTATCCATTTATCTTTGTATTTGTGCCCCTGGGATTGTATTCAATATTCCAGAGGCAGACTACCCATAAAATTGCATTTTTTGCCTGTTTTTTATTCATATCCATCTTCATGTTCTTTTTAGAAATGCCCTACCTTGCAAGACAGGAGATCGGGGAACTTTTCTTTGTGCTCATGATCATGCTCATGTTGGAGAAGGATATTTCAGATAGAAATATTCTTATACTGACGGTGGTGTTTATTCCAGCACTCCTGGTGTCGCACTACTCAATGGATTACATCTACATATTCCTTGTCATATCTTCATATCTCATTATTCTGCTTCGAAACCGAAATTTATCAGATAAATATCCTAGACTCGGAAAATGGCCCATTCTCAGCTTTTTCTTTAAGAATCCCAATGGGGTAGAAAGGCCTAAAATGAGATACGGACTGCAGATATTACTCCTATTTAGCATCACCATCTTGTACTATCTCTTCGTTTCAAGCTCTGTGCTTTTTAATCTAACTTTAACTACCCTTAACAATTTAATCACTATAAGCTACCTCTTCCTTTTCAATCCAAGCGCACTCATGGCTGTTGGTATTGTAACCAGTGAAAAAACCTTTTTGAGAAGCATTGCATTGGTGTTGCACTTGCTGATAGAGGCATTGATTGCTGTGGGAATACTGGCCCTCATTGTCAGACGTACAAAAATGAAATTCAACGAAAACTATGCATTATTTACAGTGATGAGCTTTGTGCTCTTGATACTTGTAATCGTGGTACCTTTCTTGGCAGGTGCTTTAAATCCAGAGAGGTTCTATCAAATAGCTCTGATATTCTTGTCTGTTTTCTTCGTAGTTGGGTGGCTAAGATTTTCGGATCTTATTAACAGGCTGTTTAAAAACAGATGGAACCCAAAATCTGTCAAGAAAAATTCTTTCAAATTAATGGCACTGTTTTTAGCAGTTTCATTGATGTTTAACAGTGGAGTTGCCTATGAATTACTGAATGATAAACCATCATCCATGGTTCTGCACACCTCAATGGATGGTCCTAAATTCAACAACCTTGAAGTGACAGGTACTCAGTGGATCACAGATTACAGGGTGAATGATGAGGTTCACGCAGATTCATACAGATTTTTGCTGTTGAATGGATTTATTCCGTATGAAAAAGCTAAATCCACATTTTATTATCCTAATACTGGTTCTTACATGTTTTTAGGAACGTATAATCTGTTAACTGGGGAATTTGGAATTCCACAGGCAGGATCAACAACACTGCAGTACTACAGTATATCCAATTTAACATCGGTGGGAAGTTCCATCTACGACAACGGAGGATCCAAGGTGTTCATCTAAATACATCGAGGATTTACTTTTTTTTTATTTTTTTTTAGATATCAGATTCATATAATCTCGAGCATGATTCAAAAATAGTATATTGGATGAATTTCAGGGAGTTTAGGAGTTATTCTGGCCTTTAAATTTTTTTGGGCCCCTTAATATTTTTGATTCCATCCTTCGTTCCTTCAAGAAACGATGAAAGTTTGGTTGTATCCCTTCGTAAAACAGAGAGTGAGATGAGGATCTTCCAGAAGAAATAGAAGAAGTAGTACAGAACGCTGGTAAACCTTTGTAACATGGTTTCGTTCAGCCTCATGAAGAGAAACCTGTTCCTTATCATGTAGTAAATGCTCAGTGCACCAGTGTCTGATCCGTAACATTTGTGCCAAATTTTTGCGTTATGGGTGTATATGGTTTTAAAACCTGCTTTTTTCCCACGGATGCACCAGTCAATCTCTTCCCAGTAGGTGAAGTAGTCTTCATTAAAAAAACCTACGGTTTCACCAAGCCCACGACTCACTAACATGCATGAACCTTCAATATAATCCACCACTCTGTCATTATCATACTGTCCACGATCATTTTCATCTTTTCCAATAGGATGGGGTTCAGATGTATTCAGATTGATATTTCCCCCGGTAAAACTCAGTAGATTTGAAACCTCATTGGGATTGTGGTAATAAATTTTAGGACCTGCAAATCCCACATTATCATATTTTTGGACAGATTCCATCGTATTAATGAGAAAGTGTGGATCCACAATTGTGTCGTTGTTTAAAAGCAGATAATAGTCTGGTTTCAATTTTTGACAGGCAAATTTGAGTGCAATGTTGTTACCGCCTGTAAAACCATAGTTCTCATCATTTTTGATCATGATCATGGTTTCGAGACAGTTACTGTTGATATGATCATTTGGATCCATTTGAACTCTTTCCAAATCTTTCAAATCAACTTCAAATACATTTTTAATGTTTTTTACTTTTTTGTTGCCCTCAGATTTTTTTCCATCCCCGTGTTCATCCGATCCGTTGTAATAATTTCTGATTTGGTGGATGGAATCATCATGAGACGCATTATCAACCAGAATCATATGATAATTAGGATAATCTAAACCATCAACAGACTTCAAACATTCTATGGTGTCCTGCCAGCCATTCCAATTCAGTACGATAAATGCAACCCTTGGATAGGTTGGACCTTCATTTAGAACTGTTTCCATACTAATATTATTTGCCCTTTACTTCGTTAATATTTTTTTATGGAGACATTTTTATGGAGACATTTTCTAAACTAGTTATAATGATCAACCAAACACCAACCAATTTAATTTTAAAACATTGGTTAGTACCAACTAAAATAAAAT
>WASR01000018.1:0-5561 GCA_009712615.1 Methanobacterium sp.
CTTTTCTTCAGATTCCTTGATCTTTTGATCACTGACTATCTTGTTTACTCCACCTAGCACAGCTTCTACACTCGCCATGATGATGTCTGGCTGAGTGCTTCTTGCTGTGACTATGTTGTCTCCATTTTTGAGTTTCACGATAACATCGATGAGGGCATCTGTTCCTCCGGTGATAGCGTCAACATGGTATTCTTCAAGTTGAATATCTGCAACATCCATTATACTCTTCTTAATTGCCACGATTGCAGCGTCTACTGGACCCACACCTACACCAGCTTCCACCTTCTCTGAACCATCAACATTGATCTTGACTGATGCCGTAGGTGTAACTTTATTTCCAGATACAATTGTTAATTCTTCCAATTCCACGGGTTTTTCTGCTAAAACACCCAAAGCATCCTCTGCAATTGCCTGTAGATCAACATCTGTAACGCATTTACCCATGTCTCCAAGGGCTTTAACCCTTTGGAAAATCTGTTCAAATCTGACATCATCCACCCTCAGACCCATCTCTTTGATCCTTTTCCTGATTATATGGGATCCAACATGTTTTCCCATCACAAATCTTCTTTTGTGGCCAACTAATTCTGGCGTTATTGGTTCATAGGTTTCTGCCTTCTTTATGACACCGTCCGAGTGAATGCCTGATTCATGTGCAAATGCATTCTCCCCCACAATTGCTTTGTTGGGCTGCAAATAAATTCCAGTCATTCTTGCAACTGTTTTAGAAGTTTCGTACAGCATTTCGATGTTAATATTTGTTTTAGAATTGTAGAGTGAATACAACGACACCACTACTTCCTCTAGGGATGCATTTCCTGCACGCTCACCTATTCCATTGACTGTGACGTGTGCCTGGCTTGCACCTGCTCTTAGCCCAGACAGGGTATTTGCTACTGCTAAACCAAAATCGTTGTGGCAGTGTGCGCTCAATGGAACACCCAGTTGAGTTAAGCCTCCATAAAAATCGTAGGCCTTTTCTGGTGTCAGCATACCCACCGTATCACAGGCACATATTCTTCGGGCACCTGCATCAATTCCTTCCTTAAAAACCTGTTTTAAATAGTTATAATCACTTCTTGTGGCATCCTCGGCCGAAAATTCAACCAACAAACCATTATCAACCGCATATTCAACGGCATCTATTGCTGTGTTTTTGACTTCTTCCCTGGTTTTTCTTAGTTTGTGCTCGATGTGCAGATCAGAAGTTGGAACAACCAGATGCACACTGTCAACTCCACACTCAATGGCGGCATCAACATCAATCCTCACTGCCCTGGCAAAACTGCATATTTCAGCTGATAGTCCCTCAGAAACTATTGACTTTATTCCTTCCCTTTCTCCCGAAGATGTGATTGCAGATCCTGCTTCTATAACATCTACCCCAAGGTCATTCAGTTTAACTGCGATTCTTAATTTTTGATCTGGAGTTAAGGATACTCCTGGAGTTTGTTCTCCATCCCTTAATGTTGTATCAAATATTCTGGCTTTCAAAATTACCCCTCCAGTTATTATAATTTAACTGCATATTTTTTTTGGATGTAAGTATTAAGTCCAAATTTGCCCCTCAATAAAATCCAGCTATCCCTATTTCAAATTTTAAATCAAGTTTTTTCCGATAAATTCTTTTTTTGTGAGCAGAGATATGACCCTTGTTAAACTTTTATGCATTCTTATGTGGTGTTGTTCTATTATTTCAAAGTTTGTATCCTTTATTAAACCTTTAATATCCATGTAATGTGGTGTTGCCATGCATATTTTTCCCTTTTCTTCGAGTAAACCATCCATATTCTTTAATGCTGCAGAATACAGATTTGTACTGTCTTCTCCACCTGTTGATGCTGATATACCATAAGGCGGATCTGTTACAATGGCATCTACCCTAGTTTCCAGATGAATTTTCTTTGCATCCTCTCTAAAGATTTGGGAGTTTTTAAAACCACAGTATTCAAGATTACTCTTGGTTCCTTCAACCATCTTGTAATCTATATCTGTCCCTATGAGTTTCGCACCCAAAATACCGGCTTCAATCAAGATTCCTCCAGTTCCACAAAATGGATCAAGAACTGTGTCATCCTCTTTGATCTCAGTTAGATTTACCATACACCTTGCAAGTTTAGGACTCATTGATCCAGGGTAGAAAAACGGTCTTTTATGGGGTTTGAAGTTGTTGAAATGTTTTTTATCTATCTTCATTATTCTTTGGGTTAACAGAACAGTTCCATCAAGGTATATTAACCTTATAAAACAGTCTGGATCCTTAAGATTTACTTTTGAACCTTCGACCATGGAGTTAATTGTTCCTCCAATTTCTATTTCAATTTTAGACGTGTCAAACTTGTCAGTTTTGTCCATTCTCCTTGCCCTGACAACATAATCGTTCGTTATGATCCCATTCCAATTAATTTTTTCAACATCAGAGTTTAAACTGGTTTTATCTGTTTTAACTAGAAGTTTACAGAGTTCATGAGTATATGAAAGTCTTTTTCCAACTCTTTCCATTGATTTCTCATATTCACTGGCTACTTCCATCACCAATATTCCTTCATATTGATTTTTAAAATTGAAGGGTATTTCTTCTGCCCTTAAAACTGCCTCAATTTCTGCCCTTGGCAGGGTTTGATGTTCCTGTGATATTATAAAAACTATTTCCATAGGCCCATGATCCTCCTTGTAAGTAATTTAGGTACGATTGAAAAAAGAAGACCATTTTTTATCATTTCCTTTATCAGCGTGGATTGTGTATCCATGTCACCGTACTTTGAAATAATCTCTTCTGCATTTCCTTGCTTCAGTTTGGAAAACATCTCATCTAGATCCTGATTGTTCAATGATTCAAATATTTTCTGTACCTCTATTTGAACCCTCAACTCATTTTTGAATCGTTTCTGTGTTTGATTCTCATATTCTTTAAGTTTGGAAATATCTTCCATCTCAACTGCTTTGGTTGCATATTCAGCCGCAATTTTAGCACATTCAAAACCTATTAATAATCCTCCGCCCGTTGTAGGTTTAACTTGAGATGCTGCATCACCAAGCAGAATTGTTCTATCGTTTACTATCTCCTTTTTAGGATTGTATTTTGGAATGTATCCCTGATATTTTTGGACTATCTTAGCATTTTTAAACATGGGCTCTGTTGTCATGAACTTGGTCAAAACATTGTTGAGTTCTGTGTAATTTAAGTCTGCAAAAAGTCCAATTCTTGCAGTTGAACTTGTTAATGGGATGGTCCATAAAAATCCTGGTGAAATTAGATCATCCACATGTAGATGCACATTTTCAGGATCAAAAACGTCATCATCAGTTTCAATGAGGTACTGGGCAGCCATGAATGACCTGGGTTTCTCATTGAAATTATTGGAAACCATTGATGAATGACCATCGGCCCCTACGACAATATCTGCCTGGATTTCAGTTTCTTTTGTTTTTATGCATCCTTCATTATCAGAATGGATTACTTTATGATTCATAAGGAGTTCAGCCCCAGAATCAACAGCCAATTTTGCAAGATATTTATCATAACCTATCCTGTCGATTACATAGGCCTGAACATCTTTCTTTCCCACTTTCATCATGTTATGAGAAGGCGAATAAATATATGCCCCTCGAACTTGATTCAACACATATTCATCGGGTAGAACATTTATTTTTTTAATCTTCTGCCCTAATAATCCTGCACACTGGAGGGGAATGCCTACTTCACGTTTTTTCTCCAGCATCACAACATCTAAACCATTATCTGCAACATATCTTGCAAATGTGGATCCCACTGGTCCTGCTCCAACAACGGCAATGTCGTATTTTTTCATATTATATCCTCATCCATGAAATTTTATATCGAGGTCACTATAGAATGATCTCTAAAGAATAGAATTTATTCTGTATCAAATTGGAATTTTAAACCTAATCAGACATAGTTAAATTTATCTCTGGTTACAATTGGTATGTTTAATTTGATTATATAGATTTTGTTAATATTATAATTAAATATTAACTTCGAGGCCAGTACATGATTATAAATACTCCAAATAGAGCTATGGTTGCACCTATGATTTCAAATCTGTCAGGAGTTATTTTATCAACTTGCCATCCCCATAGAAGAGCCATGAAAATAAATACTCCCCCATAGGCCGCATATACCCTTCCAAAGTTTGCTGGTTGTAGTGTGGGTATGACTCCATAAAGAACCAGGATCACAGCACCGAGTATTGCAAATTCAATTCCTCGACCTTCCCTGATCCAGAGCCAAATTAGGTAACCTCCACCTATCTCAAATAAACCAGCCAACACAAAATAGAGTATTGATTTTAAGTATTCCATTTAACCACTCGTTATTTTTACATTTAGAAACTTTATCAACAGATAAAAAAATTTATAAAATGAACTATTAAGTAAAGAATCTTGGCCGCAATAATCATGGATAAATTTGATTTTTAACAATCATTATCCATTAATTTGCTTCCTTTTAGTTATAGTTTACAATTTATTTTATAAAATATGAAAAAATTCATAGTTTGAATTTTTTATCGTATTCCTCCATTATGGATCTTCCCGTGATTTTGGGTTCTTCTGTTTTTTTGGGAGTCTTGGTTTCAAATTCCGGCTCATCTCCATCTATCATTCTGTTGATTGTGTCCTCCACCCCTCCAGGATTTGGGATATCTTCGAGGATTATACTGGTATTATCATGTCCTCCGAAAATTTCAATATCCCCAGAATTGGATAATCTTTCCATTATACTTTGAGATACAACTATGTCCTGAATTTTGTTGTAATGCATATATGCCGATTTTTTCCTTATTACGCCACTTTTTAGCATGACCCTCTGGTTTGTAAGGGTGTAGTACGTGGATCTCCAGGACATGTAGTTCCATAAAATCCAGATAAGAAGAAGGAGAATAACTATCACAATCAAGTAAGTTGCTCCCTCTACAAAGGGTATGTTAATGAATGCTCCCACACTTCCCTGCACCATAGCAGCATATCTTATCAAGGTTGTGAAGAAGTACACGAGTATTAAAACTATTATAAATTTAATGATTGCAGATTTTAGACTTACAACAAATCTGGGTCTGGTTTTATATAATATTCTTTCTCCAGGAATTGAACTTCTTTTATTTCTATCAAACATGATTATCAAACCTTACTCTCTTGTTGATTATCTAAATATTTTATGTAGTAACTACAGATTAATTATCAGATGAAATCCAAGCCCATATTTGAAGAGAGGATAACAATTGGAGAAACGGAACTGAAGATCAGTTCAGATTTATTGGTTCCCGAACTTTCAAATTATATTATCAAATTGCGTTCACAGCTTAAAAGATATATCCTGAGGAACCCAGAGTTTCTTACAAGTTTTGAACCCTTGATTGTGAAAGATACATTAAACAATGATTTAAGTCCTGAACATAGTCAGAATAGCAATATCCCATTGATAGTTAATTTAATGAGCAGGGCAGGGAGAAGGGCGGATGTTGGACCTATGGCTGCAGTTGCAGGCACAATTTCCCAACTTTCAATGGGTTTTATGGTTGAAAAAGGTGCTAATTTTGTAA
>WASR01000018.1:5571-9328 GCA_009712615.1 Methanobacterium sp.
TGACAACGGTGGAGATATATCCCTAGAAATTAATAAAGATGTTGTTGTGGGTTTGTATGCTGGTGAATCTTCACTTTCTGGAGAGCTGGGTTTCAAAATAAAACCTAAACAAACTCCCATGGGAATATGCACCTCATCCGGAACTGTGGGTCACTCAATAAGTTTTGGACGAGCTGATTCCGTTACAGTATTTGCAAATGAATCCAGTATTGCAGATGCCCTGGCCACTTCAATCGCTAATGAAGCAAAAGGAATAAATGATGAAGATGCTGTACAACGATCTCTAGAGCATGCTGAAGAATTTAAGAAAACAATGCGCGGTGTAATTGTGGTTGTTGGTGAATCTGCCGGAACACTTGGAAGGATCCCACAGCTTGTTCAAACAAATAAAAAAGTAGTTCTTGGTGATCTTTTCGAAGTTTGATATTCTACCAGTATCCAAGGGGATAAACCGTGACCATTGTGCCCTTTTCAACTATCTCAACATTTTTTCCAATTTCAATGTAACCATCAGCTTCAGCAAGTGATGTTATTGCACCAGAGTCCTTTAAAATAGGTATTGCATCATTCCCATCTATCTTAACAAGCAGGTAATGTTTTCTTCCCTTTGCAGGTCTGTATCTTTTCGAAATTTCGAGTTCCACAGTATTTGTACCTGTTAATCCAGATTTAGTTTCAATTGAAGCCATTTCCCTTAGAAATGGTGCGAAAAATAGTTGAAAAACCATTGAAGCAGCAACTGGATTTCCTGGAAGTCCCACCACATATTTGTCCAAACCTTCATTTTCAAAACGTCCTATGATGGTTGGTTTGCCAGGTTTAACTGCTATTCCATGGACCAGTACCTCTCCCAAATCATCCAGAACCTGTCTTAGAACATCTCCTCGACCAGCAGATGTGCCTCCAGAAGTTATGATGAGATCCATGTCTCGATATTCGATTATTTTTTGTTTCAAATCATCGTAGTTATCCTTAACTATCTCAGTTTTGACAGGTATACAACCACAAGCTGTTACCGCACTTGAAATAGTTTGGGAGTTGATATCAAATATTTTTCCATATGTTATCTCTTCATCATGACGTATCAATTCATTTCCAGTTGATATAACTGCTATTTGTGGTTTTTTATAGACAGGAACAGTTTTCAAACCTATAGCACTTAAAACTCCAATTTTTTCAGGGGTTATAGTTGTGCCCTTCTTAAGTAGAAGATCGCCTTCCATAATGTCTGAACCTTCCTTTGCCATGTTCTGACCCATGGTCACACCTTCATGTATGAGAATGGATCCATCCTTCACTTCTGTATATTCCACCATGACAACTGCATCTGCACCTTCAGGCACAGGAGATCCTGTTCCCACCTCTGTACAGAAACCACTCTTTACAAGTTTCTTGGGAACGTCCCCTGCCCCTATAACTTCTAAAAGTCCGAGTTTAACTGGATCATCTTCTGAAGCTGTGAATGTATCCTCCGAAACAACAGCATATCCATCCATGGTTACCTTTCTAAAGGGAGGAAGGTTTATTGTTGCACGAATATCTTCGGCTAGCACTCGAGACAGTGAATTTTCTATAGTAACATCTTCGTTCTTTTTGATCGTTTGAAAATTACTGATGATTCCCTTGACATCATCGGGGTTTTTTATGTCCAGAAATTCGTTTCCCATATCAACACGTTCCATCAATTACAATGAATTTGGAATTAATATTTTAACTCTAAAATATGTTTTCAATCTATTTTAGTGTTGTGTATTAATCTTTGAGAACTTTTCATATGCTCTTACCAAACTAAAATATATTCCATTAAACACAGTATTTTCCTTGAAGTTAGGGTTTATTAAAGTGGAAGGTAGCTTGAGAAATCAGTGCAACTTAGCAGATTAATTCATCATCTTACAAGTAGTTTCGGTACTGTATTCTTTTTCAGTTAACATCCACATGACACCACGCATATTTAATCAATATTGACCTCTATTTAAAAACCCGATACATCTTGAATATTTAAAATAATTACCAAATGGTATATTTTTTGATAAGAAGAAGTTTATGAGTCGGAGGTGTAAAAAAAATACTTGAAGCTTCGAAATAGTATGATTATCATAAAAAAAATTTTAGAGTGTAAATTTATCAACATCCGAAAAGCAAATATAATCTTATAAAGACATCACCCCATTCTAAAGATTTCTCATGACATGTTTTTCAGTTATTGAACCATAAAACCATCGAATAATTCTTTAAATTTTTCATTCCATGAAAATTTGAAACAGAATCTCGTTGTAAAAGCTCTCTTATATATACCCCAAAACACTAAATAAAATAAGAAGGTTAAATGATCGATGCAATATATGTTAATAAACTATTTATGGTTGTTAATATGATTTTACAATTTAATTGAAAATCCACCATTATTCTGAAGATCAATATTAACTTCACAGAAAGGAGGAGAGTGTTTGACAAGAGGACAAAATCAAAGCCCACAAGAAGTTAGAAGAGTACGATCACCCCGCAGAGGGGAAATTCCAGGGGTAGTCGAGCAGATACTCGGCCATGGAAAGCTAAAAGTCAGATGCGCAGATGGAAAGACACGATTATCTAGGATTCCTGGAAAAATGAAAAAGAGGATCTGGATAAGGGAAGGAGATGTGGTTCTAGTAAAGCCATGGGATTTCCAGAGCGATGAGAAAGCAGATGTAATATGGAGATATACCCGTACTGAAGCCAACTGGCTCGAAAGACGTGGTTACTTAAAACTCTAAATAATCTTTTTATCAATGTAAAAATGGTTTAGAATTTAAACAGTCCAATGAACAGGACTGATAAAAATCCATACTATTTTAAACTTAAAAATCTTTTAATCTACTAAATTATTTCTATTAATACTGTTAATTATAATTTAACAGATAATATAGAGTGAATACTAATTTAAAGTTGAGTAGAAGCATTTTGGTGAAATTAATGTGCTCTAAGGTATCAAAAGCAGATAATGACTTGAGAAAACTCCTATCCGAAAAGCGTTTGAAGGGTGATGAAGACAGAAAAGTGGGTAGTGAAGTTTTTGACAGGCTCACACTTGAAACCCTTTACAAACTTGCAAAAATGGGTTATGTTAACCAGCTTCAAGGAGCGATAAGTACAGGAAAGGAAGCTAATGTATTTAAAGGAGTGGATGATCAAGGAAAATTTGTAGCAGTGAAAATATACCGAGTTAGCACTTCAGATTTTAAAAAAATGCAACATTATATCCAGGGAGATCCTAGATTCAATGTAAAAACTTCCAATAAGCGCCAAATCATCAATACTTGGGTTACTAAAGAAATGAGAAATCTTAAACGAGCCCATGATGTTGGTGTTAAAGTACCAATACCCATTGTTGCAAAGAACAATGTTTTGGTCATGGAATTCATTGGTGATGAAATTGGAAATCCTGCACAGTTAATGAGACAAACAAAGATCTCAAATCCTGATTATGTTGTAGATAAAATACTGAATTATGTTAAAATACTTTATAATAATGCTAAACTAGTTCATGGTGATTTATCAGGTTACAATATTCTAATTGACAACGGAGAACCTGTTATCATTGATATTTCCCAAGGCGTCACAGTTGACAATCCAATATCAAGGGAGCTTTTAAATAGAGATATAAACAATTTAGCCAATGATTTTAAAAAAATGGGTGTTGAGATATCCAAAGATGAGATTAAAAGTAAAATTATGGATTTATGAGATTAGTAAAGTATATTATAAAGGATAAGAA
>WASR01000018.1:9338-12819 GCA_009712615.1 Methanobacterium sp.
TATAAATTGAGGTGAGATCATGCCTAACACAGAATACCTCAAAATTCCCCGCGAAAGAGTAGGGGTCTTAATTGGGAAAAACGGCATTACTAAGGATGAAATTGAGAATTTGACTAAAACAGACATAAACATTGACAGTGAAACTGGAAGCATTGCAATATCCCCAACAGAAGAAACTGAAGACCCACTGGCTGTCTGGAAATCAAGATACATTGTCAAAGCTATTGGTAGAGGATTCAATCCAGAAATTTCTTTAAAACTTTTGGGTGATGAAACACTCCTGGAAATAATTAATCTGCCAGATTATGTTGGTAAATCCAAAAAGGCTATAATGAGACAGAAAGCCAGAATAATTGGTAAAGAAGGACGTACCAAAGATATTATCATCGACATGACCGGTGTTGATATTTCCATCTATGGAAAAACAGTTGCCATTATTGGAGATATGGAACAAATACACATAGCCAAGGAAGCTGTTGAAATGATATTAAACGGTGTGAGGCATAAAACTGTTTATGCATTCCTTGAAAAGAAATCAAGGGACATGAAAATCCAGGAATTCCATAGAATTGCTAAGGATGAAACAGACCTTACATAAAATTCAAATTTATATATTTATTAAATTTTTAAATACTTGATTATGTATGCATAATCATTTTAAGGAGGCTAAGTTTGGAGAGAGAAGCATCAGAACTTTTTGAAGAATTTAAGGAACTTACAGCATCTGAATTTTTCAGAAGGAACAAACAAATGCTGGGATTCTCAGGAAAAATAAGGTCCCTCACAATGGTATTTCACGAGCTGATAACCAACAGTTTCGACGCTGCAGAAGAAGCAGGAATACAGCCCGAAATATCCATAGACCTTAAGAGAGTTGACAAAGACCATTACATACTTAAACATAAGGATAATGGGCCAGGAATTCCAGAAAATTACATCACCAAAGTATACTGTACCATGTTTGCAGGTTCAAAGTTCAGGAACATTCAGTCCAGGGGACAGCAAGGTTTAGGTTGCAGTGGATGTGTGTTGTTGTCGCAGATGACCACAGGTAAACCTGCAAGAGTAATTTCAGGTTATAAAAAGGGAGATGAAATTAAAGGGGTCGAAATGACCTTTAAAATGGATGTTAAAACCAATAAAGGTCTTGTACTCAATAAGAAAAAAGTAGATGTGGATTCTACTGGTGTTGCCATTGAACTTCAGTTCAAGGATGTATCCTATTCACTGAGTGAACAGGGCGCATTTGAGTATATTCGAAGGAGTATGATTGCTAACCCTCATGCAAAGGTTACCTTCAGAGATCCCACCGGACAATTATTTATATTCCACAGAGCAACTGAAATCATACCCCCACTTCCAAAGGAAGTTCTTCCACATCCTAAGGGCGTTACAGCTGATGATTTAATATTCATGGCCAAACATACAGATAAAAGGAGATTTAGAAGTCTTCTAACCAGTTCTTTGTCGAGGATGTCCACCAAGAGGGTTAATGAGATCGAGGAAATAACCAAGATCGACCTTAATAAAAGGCCTAAAGACATGAAATGGGAAGAAGCAGAACAGATAGTTGAACTATTTGCTCAGATGGATTTCATGGCCCCTCCTACTTCGGGATTGATCCCAATTGGAAAGGAACAGATTGAAAAGGGTATTAAAGAAATTTTAAACCCAGAATTTGTGGCAACGACCACCAGAAAACCTAAAACGTATCGTGGAGGAGTTTCTTTTATTATAGAGGCTGGTATTGCCTACGGAGGAAATTCTGGAAGGGTTGTTGGAGATCAGAAACGATCCGAAATTATGAGGTTTGCAAACAGGGTTCCCTTGAGCTTTGATCAGGGAAGCTGTGCTCTGACAGAAGCCTTGAAGAGTATTGATTGGAAACGATACGGAATACGTGATATTGAAAACACCCCCATAACTGTTTTTGTTAACATCGTATCTACCAACGTACCATACCTTTCAACAGGTAAGCAGAGTGTTGCACCAGAGGATGAAATTCTCCATGAGGTCAGACAGGCCACAATGAAAATTGCAAGGAGTCTACAAAAGTATCTTAATGCCAAAAGGGCAGCTAAGGAAGAGGAAATGCGTTCCAAAATATTTGAAACCTATGTTCCTGTAATTCTAAAGGAAGCAGCTATACTGTCTGGAAAGGATGTTCCAGAGTATGAGTATATACTTGCAAAGGTTACCAGAAGACCTAAAATTCTGGATGAAATTGACAGTGAAACATTACAAGAGTTAACTAATGATGATATGGTAGGCGATAAGGATGACGAGTAGAAAAGAACATGCCTTAAAGAGGAGAGATCTTGCGGTTAACAAACTGACTAGTCTCGGTGACAGGATCATTGAAGATGTTACTAAACAGACTGTTCCATCAATACGTGTGCCATCAAGGGGTACTTCTAACATTGTTTACGATGAAGACAAGCGTTATTACGTACTAGGAGATCGTTATGGGCAGAGATCCCTTGGAAATGTTAAGCAGATCAAGAAAATTGGTCAAATGGTTTATATGGCTAATTTCTGTAAGGGACTTGTTCAAACAGGTAAAACTGCAACTTTAAGGGAAATGTACTATGTTTCAGAGGGATGGGACATAGACTTTGGAGACCAGCAGGAATCCAACATAGTAGGTGAAGATTTAGAGGTTACTCTAGGAATCACACGTGAAGATCTGGGTTTAATGCCAGAAGAGGATGGAGCTTCAGTTTATGGCGATATAACTCTCAGGGACGATGATGTTGAAATTAATGCCATGAAAATGGGTAAGTCAGGTTACACCATCTCACCAACCATAGATGAAGTTGAACTTCTGGACCACAACGTTGAAAGGGTCATAGCTGTGGAAACCATGGGTATGTTCCACAGGATGGTTCAAGAGAATGCTTACAAAAAATTCAACACCCTTATTGTGGGACTCAAGGGACAGGCTGCACGTGCAACCAGAAGATTCCTTAAAAGGGTTAATGAAGAACTTGGACTGCCTGTTTATATTTGTAACGACGGAGATCCATGGGGATTCCATATTGCCATGGTTATAATATCTGGAAGTGCAAAACTCGCACACGTGAACCATGAACTTGCCACACCAAATGCCAAGTTCCTTGGAGTTACAGCATCCGACATAGTCAACTACGATCTACCTACAGACCCACTAAAGGACATAGATGTTCTGAGGCTCAAGGAACTTTACAAAGATCCGAGGTATCGTGACGAGTTCTGGAAGGTTGAAATCAAGAAAATGCTTAAAATAGGGAAAAAAGCAGAACAGCAGTCTTTTTCGAAGTACGGGCTCGAGTATGTTGTTGATACATACATCCCTGAAAAACTCGATGCACTATAAAACAAAATGTGCTTAAACCGGTTGAAACTATTTTCAACCATTTTTTATTTCTTTCTTTGATATCAAAATTAAAGTTCAGTTCTATTTAACCAGCAATTTTAACTATTTTTATATTCCATCTAAATA